>CAZPZP010000119.1:0-8638 GCA_964591025.1 uncultured Chthonomonadaceae bacterium | reverse complement strand
GACTCTGTAACTTGACATTCAGGCAGGACGTGTGTTAGAGGTGGAAAACCCCTGTCTGGAAAAAGCAAGCGTCTTTCAGACGCACACTGCCTCAAATTGGGGATTGTCGCGTCTGAAAGACGCTTACACTTTCTTGCCGGGTACTTTCAGTACCCGGTTCTATTTTAACTTGACATTCAGGCATGGCAAGTCTATAATACAATGTTATAAATTCTGGGGTTGCGCGGGGCGAAGCATACTGCCACCGCGCCTCTTGCTGTGTTTCTCTCTAAAAAACGACAGCAGAGCCAATTGGGAGGCAGGGGTTGACTGGCAAGCAAAATCGAGGGATGCTCTTTACCATTGTCGGCTTGGTAATCGTGGCGTCCATAATTATCGCGAAGATGCAGACAAAATACGGACTCGATATTAAAGGCGGTCTGCGCGTCGTCATGAGTGCCGATACCGAAGAGTATAAGAGGCGTGAAAAGAAAGAGTGGAATGCGTCCATTCTCGAAAAAGTTCGCCCTGTTTTAGAAAACCGCGTAAATTCTACGGGTGTCTCTGAACCCACTCTTGTGACACAGCCGCCAGATCGAATCATTGTCGAACTGCCTGATATCAAAGACCCCACAAAGGCTATTGATCGCATCAAAGCAACTGTCAGCATGACGTTCTATCTGTTGCCGCAACTCGGCACGGCAGAGGGAACACCGCCTGCCATTTGGAATGTCTCCAAAGACGAAAAAACCGGCAAGAATGTTCTGGTAGATGCTGCCACAAATCAGCCTATCTCGGAAGCGGTGATTCAAGCCTTAGTTTTTGATCGCGATCCTATCGTAACGGGGCGCGACCTGCTTCCTAATAGTGCGCCCCAACTTCAAGGCGACAAACCCGTGATCACGTTCGAGTTCAATGGCGAAGGCTCACGTATTTTCGAGGACATCACTCGTGCCAATCGCGGTAAACATCTCGCTATTTTCCTCGACAAAGAATTATTGACGGCTCCGACAATCAACGGCGTCATTCCCGGCAAAGGCATTATCGAAGGCAACTTCACGCTGGAGAGTGCCAAAGAGCTTTCCGACCAACTCAATGCCGGTGCGCTTCCTGTCTCGCTCAAAATCGAAGAGACCCGCGTATTGGAAGCCACTCTTGGACGCGAAGCCGTTGCTCAGACGACTCGCGCCGGAGCCATTGGGCTGGCTCTCGTTCTGCTGTTTATGCTGTGGAAATACCGCCTACCCGGTGTCCTTGCCAATGTCGCTCTGATTCTGTATACCCTCTTCTCCATTGCCGCCTTCAAGCTGCTGGAGATGACGCTGACACTGCCCGGCATCGCAGGATTTATTCTCTCGATTGGTATGGCGGTTGACGCCAATATCCTGATTTTTGAGCGACTAAAAGAGGAACTTGCTTCCGGTAAAACCCTCAAAGCCGCCATTGACAACGGGTTCAAGCGAGCGTTCACTGCGATTTTCGACTCGAATATCTGTACCCTGCTGACCTGTTATGTTCTGTATACCTTCGGCACAGGAGCCATACGCGGCTTTGCAGTTACGCTGGCTCTCGGTGTGGCGATTTCGATGTTCACGGCGATCACCTGTACCCGCACCTTCCTGTTCGCGCTTGTCGGAACCAAGGGCGGACAGAATGCCGGTCTCTTCGGGGTCAATACCAAAGCGGTTCGGCAGTGGCACGTCATGCGCCGCCGAAATCTCTGGATTGCGATCTCCATTGCAATTATCGTTCCGGGTCTTGTTGCCTACTTTGCAGGGGGTCTCAAGCGCGGAATCGACTTCACGGGCGGCACGGAATTGCAAGTTCCGTTCGCGCAACGTCATACCGCAGAGAGAGTCAAGAATGCGGTCAGTGCGCTCGGCAAAGACTTCGAGGGCAGCCGCGTTGTCATCTCCGAAGATCGCGCCTTCGTCGTTACCCGACAGTTGGACGATGCCAAGCGTGTTGCACTCATCAATGCACTGACAACCAATGTCGGACCACTTCGCCCCGGCTCAAGCGTCGCGTATGCCAATGTCAGCGGAACCATCAGCGACGAATTAAGTCGCCAAGCATTTTATGCCGTCATAGTCGCCTCAGCGTTGATCGTTCTATATCTGACAATTCGGTTCTCAATCGGCGGCTGGCGTGAGGGTCTGAAATATGGACTCTGCGCGGTTGCCGCTCTGATCCACGACGTTTTCGTCGTTCTCGGCGCGTTCGCCATTTTGGGAATGTTCCTCAACTGGCAAATAGATACGCTGTTCGTGACGGCGATGTTGACGGTTATCGGGTTCTCGGTTCATGACACGATCATCGTCTTTGACCGTATCCGTGAGAATCTACTGCATCGGCAGCGCGGCGAATCGTTCAGCGATATTGCGGACAAAAGCATTGACCAAACAATCGCTCGCTCGATCTACACGTCATTTACCGTCGTTTTGACGCTCCTTGCGCTGTTTGCGCTCGGCGGACCGTCGGTTCACGAATTTACCGGCGCATTGCTGATCGGCATCATCAGCGGAACCTATTCGTCCATCTTCAACGCCAGCGTGCTTCTGGTTTGGTGGAAACAGCGCGATCTTGGCGAGAATATCGCGGCTCCGGTTGGCGGCGTCAAGCGCAATGCTCCCGTTATTGCGCCGTCTACCATCAACCGCAATACGACGGATCGCCCCCTCATCACTCCCTCGTCGGGCGTGACGCTGTCAAAAGGCACGTCATCCACGTCGAACGGAGAGGGCGGGGACAACACGCCGCGCACTCCGCGCCGCCAGCCGACGCGCCGCCGCCGAATGTAGGGGAGTGTGTGATACACTTCACAGGGCGCGGAACGCCGCTATTCCGCGCCCGCTTTTCGTAATCTTTAACAATGCCATTTGTACGCAGAGAAGACCGAGCGAGGAGAAGAGAACAAGTATGATGACGGGGCGTTCTGAAAATGCAGTCAATGCGTTTGGGAAACTGCTGCTCAAGATTGTGTTGATCTTGGGTCTTCTCTACGCAGGTTATCGTTTGCGGGCGATCATCGCGACGATTATTATTGCGGCGATTATCGCGTATATGTTGGAACCGATAGTCGAATGGCTGACCCGTCAGCAATGGTTTCATAACGTCCATGCTAAGTGCGGACAGTTTGTCATTCGGTTTCAATCTATGTGGCGCAAATTCCCGCCAAAGTCACTGAGTTCGCAGTCCCGTGTGCAGTTGAAACAGCATACAGTCCGCACCTACGCAACGCTTTACGTATTCGTCGTTTTTGTCGCTGTTGTTTGGAACTGTACGAAACTCGTCACCCGCCCCTTTGCCGAGCAACTCAGGTCTTACTCAGGTGTAGCAGGGCAAAAAAAACTCCAGAAAGAGATAGATGGTTTTGTTATCAAATGGGATGCACAGGCTCCCGAATTTGCCAAATCGAACAAAGTTGAAGAAGCCCTGACTGGTTCCGATTTCATCAAAAAGGTTCAATCGGCAGTCGCTGGCATGGGACAAAAGGCGGTTTCGATGGCGGGGCATCTCGTCGAAGCCGTCATTATGCCGGTTTTGGCGTTCTATTTTCTCATAGACGGGCATAAACTCAAAAAAGAGTTTGTTGGGCTTGTCCCGCGCTCCCGAATGCGCGAAGCCCTTTGGATATTGAGCGAGTTCAACGGAATTATGCGCTCTTACGTGATCGGGCAGTTCATTCTCTGTCTGCTTGCCGGTGTGGTTGTCGGTGTCGGACTCTGGGCGTTGCAGGTTCCCCATCCGCTGATTCTGGGACTCTTGGCAGGGATTACGCGGGCGATCCCGATTGTGGGACCGATTATTGGCGGCATTCCGATTATTCTGCTCACCTATGTGGAAAAAGGTCCGACAATTGCTATTGCTGTTTTGGGTTTTTTCACGTTCCTGCACTTTGCCGAGAGTAAATTCATCATGCCGCTTCTCATCGGTGACCGCATGGAATTGCATCCCGTCGTCATTATTGTTGTCTTAATTGTTGGCGGTGAGTTCGGCAGTATGCTCATCGGCGGTGCGCTTGGGGCATTGCTGGGAATGTTTTTTGCGGCTCCCATTGCCTCCATTATCCGTGTTTTGATACGCCGCTATTGGTTGCATATCAAGCCGCATAACTCTACAAAGTCGCAGCAGATCGCTCCTGTTATTCCCTAACAAAGCGGACTAATGATTCTCCCACTCTCATCGGGCGACTAAAGTTGCTCCCACAGAGGCGCGAAGTCCGCCTTCGCGGACGGGAAGATTTATTTTATCGCGAGTCCCTAACAATTTTCTGGCACAACGCATGGATGCTTACAAACACGAAGGCAGGACGGTGAAGTATGTCGAGCAAGCCAATCGGCTTCCTGCCCTCAAACGTCCTGCCCTACCTCTTTCGGAAATCTACTTTCAAGTGTTGCAAGACTGCCTCAAGCGTTTAGACACAGGAATTGATGTGGGCATTGAAACCTTCGCCGCGCCCGCACGAACCGTCACTTTCCTGCTGCGCCCGTCCGACAACAGCGGCGACCTCGTCAAAACTGTCAGCGTCGCCCCAAACGGCGTGTTTCAACTCTCCAACGTGCCGCGCAAGAACTACACAATTCGCATTAAAGGGGAACGCTATCTCGCCGCCAAAGTCAACAATGTGGATGCCTCTGGGGGCAATGTGTCCGGCGTCATGGCATTGCTGAAAGCGGGCGACGCCAACAACGACAATGCCGCCGATATTGCCGATTTGCTCTTCCTCATCAACGCCTATAACAAAATCTCGCCCAATGCTGGGTATCTCGCGGCGGCGGACTTCGACCTCGACGGCAGTAACGATATTGCCGACCTTCTGCTGCTCATCGGCAGCTACAATCAACTCGGCGACAATTGAGGACAGGCTCCTCTCTTCCTATTCGTCTGTGACCTTCCTGAATATCCCTGTCAGTAAGGTCGCTTTTGTTTGCACGCCTCTGCACCATGAAATTTCACGAAAATACCAGTTTGTGCGCCGATAATCTGAACAATTGGAGTGAGGGTGCGTCAAGGACGACAGAGAAATGTTTCCTAATGTGCGACTGCTTCCAAACGAGGAGGAAATCGAGCGATGCAAACTGTGATGGGAAAAGGCAGATGGCTGGTTTTGAGCGGTGTGGCGTTGCTGGCGGTTGCCGGAACGACGACCAACGCGCAAAAGACCGGATTTTTGCCTTCGGATATTGACAAAGTGCTTGGGGCGGAGTGGAAAAAGGCGCAAATTACGCCCGCGCCGTTAGTGGATGATGCGCGGTTTTTGCGCCGCATTTCGCTGGACATTACCGGCGTGATCCCAACGTCCGAAGCCGTGACGAAATTTATGGCGGACAAGTCGCCGACCAAACGTGCCGAAGCCATCGAAGAGCTGCTGGCAAGTCCGCGTTATGCCGTGCATTGGGCAAACTATTGGGACGATGTGCTGATGGGCAATCAAGTCAAAAGCCCGATTGTGGATCGCGTCGAATTCAAGAGATGGCTGACTCAGCAGATCGCGGACAATACGCCTTACAACAAATTCGTTTACAATCTCATTACGGCGTCGGGGCGCAACTCTCCGGGCGGAACTTACGCACAAGCAGCAGGAGTGATGCCGCGTGACGCGATGGAAATGACCGCTTCCGAGAAGGGAACCACCGACGATGGCACTCCCATCAACGGCGCAACGAACTGGCATCTCAAATATGCCAAGACTCCGGCAGAACTCTCCGGGGCGGCGTCCAAAGTGTTTCTCGGCATTCAGATTCAGTGCGCTCAGTGCCACGATCACAAAACCGAAAAATGGAAACAAGACGATTTCCGACGATTTACCGCGTGCTTCGTTCAGACGCGCCCCGTTCCTGTAGACCGCAAACAAGACAAAATGAAAATGGTGCAGAAGGTCGATCTGACCGATTTGAATCGTCCGGTGCGCCGCCTTCCGAAAAAGACTATCGAAGGATTCAGTGAGTATCTTGCCGCGAAACCCGCCGCAATCGATGGAACCACATTCGAGGATTCACCGAATCGGCGTGTCGCTCTCGCCGGTTGGATGACAGCGGACAAGAACCCCTATTTCGCCGATGCGATTGTCAACCGAATGTGGGCGCATTTTATGGGGCGCGGCTTTGTCGATCCTATTGACGATTTCCGCCCGACCAATCCCGTGACGATGCCGACTCTGATGAAGAGGCTCAGTGCCAATTTTGCAAACAGCGGCTATGACTCGAAGCATCTTATTCGGACGATCTGCAACTCGCGCACCTACCAATCGGCGGTGGGTGGAGCCAAAAACGCCGGCAATAACCAACTCTGGGCGCAGTATCGCCTCAAGCCGATGAACCCCGATCAGTTGATGGACTCACTGGTTCTGGCAACGGATATGGGCGGCGTGATGGAGAAGATCGGCGGCGGCAATCTGGAGACGATCAAGTTTGCGATCAAGCGGCAGTTCACATTTTTATTCGATGTGGATGAGGAGTTCGAGCAAAAGAGTTTCGAGGGAACGATTCCGCAAGCCCTGCTTTTGATGAATGGTCAATTGGTGAGCAATGCGGCGACCCCTCTGCCTCAAACTGCGATGGCGGACATCATGGCGATACCGGGCGACGACGCGCAGAAAATCGAAGCGATGTATCTGCGAACGGTTTCCCGCAAGCCGACGACCAAAGAACTCGCGAAATGGCAGGAATTTGTGAATGCACCTCGCGATGTTGTCCAGACACGCGGACCCGAAGCCCCTATGATGAAGGTGCGCGGAGCGGGCAAGATCAACAAAGCAGGCGGCGGGCAAGACCCCTTGAATCGTCTTATGGCACGAAGACAAGGGCGACAAGGACGCTTCGGCGGCAACAGCAGTGCCGTCACGCCGAAACAGCAAGCGTTCGAGGATATTTTCTGGGCATTGCTCAACTCCAGCGAGTTTATGTTCAATCATTAGCGGGCGATTGGGCGATTGGGTCATTAAAAACACAATTCAGAGATGCCGCGAGCTGCATTCAAGAGGCGAGGCAAGAACGAAGTGCATTGTCCCAATGACCCGATCACCTAACAACCCAATGACCCAAAAGGTAAGAAACCATGTCACATAACGAAAATCACAGCCACGAACAACATGAGATCGAAGAGCAGGCAGAGGCAAAAGTCCACGCAGAGTTCGGTGGTGTTTGTCCGGGACCAGTTGATCTGTTTGCCAACAATATGACGCGGCGCGGCGTCATTAAAGCCGGAATGGGTGGAATCATGGGGATGCTGTTTTCGCAGTTCCTCAACCCGGAATTTGCGATTGCATCGGGCAATCCCGCCAAAGCCAAATCGGTCATTCTGCTGTTTATGAATGGCGGACCCAGCCACTTGGAGACGTTCGACCCGAAGCCGGGTGCGGCAACGGGAGGACCAACTAAGGCAATCAAAACGCGCATTCCCGGCGTGGAGATCAGCGAGAATTTGCCCGCCCTTGCCGATGTTGCCGACCAGTTGGCAATCATTCGCGGCATGACGAGCAAAGAGGGCAGCCACGAGCGGGCGCAATATCTGCTTCATACGGGATACGCCCCGACTGGAAGCGTGGGGCATCCTTCGATGGGAGCGTGGGTGAGTTCGCAGCTGGGTGACCCGAAGTCCGATTTGCCGAGTTTCGTGAGTATCAGCGGTCCGAGTATCGGCGCGGCATTTTTGGGCGTGCAGCATGGACCGTTTGTGATTCAGAATCCGGGACAGCCGCCCCAAAATATCGCCTATCCGCGCAACATCAATGCGGAGCGGTTTGAGATGCGGCAGAGTGCGTTGGAGATGCTGGAGTCGCAGTTCGCGGCAGAGACCGGCGATATCAAGGTCAAAGGTCGGCGCGATGTGTACAAAAAAGCGGTCAATATGATGCACTCGCCGCGCTTGAAAGCGTTCGATGTCAGCGACGAACCGGAGGCGGTCAAACAGGCGTATGGCGCGACCAATTTCGGGCGTGGATGTCTGTTGGCGCGGCGATTGGTGGAGCAGGGCGTCAAGTTCGTCGAGGTCGTTCTCGGCGGCTGGGACACACACGCCGATAACTTCAATCGCGTGGGCAAATTGTGCCAGACGTTCGACGCGCCGTTCGCGACCTTGATCAAAGACCTTAAAGATCGCAATCTGCTCGACAGCACGCTGATCATCTGGATGGGCGAATTCGGGCGCACGCCGAAAATCAACGGCAACGAAGGGCGCGATCACTATCCACGAGCATGGAACGCGGTGCTGGCGGGTGGGGGCGTTCGCACGGGGATTGTTCACGGCACAACCGATGAAGAGGGTGGCAAGGTGGTTGACAAGCAGGTGATCGTGCCTGACTTCTTCGCGACAATCGCCACGCTGATCGGCATAGACCCCGCGACGACAATGATGACTCCGGTGGGGCGTCCCATCTCCATCACGGAAAAGGGCAAGCCTGTTCGCGAATTGATCGCATAATATCGTTTCTGGCTCTCCTCAAAAGACCGGAACCTCTTGAAGCCGCGTTCTCCTCGGAAAGAACGCGGCTTTGGTTTGGTCTTCTTTGCTCCATCAAAAGTGACTGGACGTCTTGCAAGAGTCGGGTACAAGAACGTACCCGCCTGAAAAACAGACGTCCTACGGACGAAATCCCCTGTTGAAAGCGATAACCTCTGCATTGGAATTGAGTGCGAAGCACGGCACGGCGGAACGA
>CAZPZP010000118.1:0-8659 GCA_964591025.1 uncultured Chthonomonadaceae bacterium | reverse complement strand
TATTACGTTTGAGGAAGGACAAAAGCAGGAAAAGCAAGGCGATTTGTTGAACACAACGTGCAAAGTAGGAGAAAAATTATGCACAGCTTAGCCCAAATACCGTACATCTCTCCGGAAGATTATCTCGCTATTGAACGCGGTTCGACAGTGAGACACGAGTATATCAACGGCGTCATGTATGCGATGGCGGGAGGAAGCCTTCCACACAATGATATCACCTTCAACTTAGGTAGTCTCATCAAAGCGCATCTACGCGGGCGTGGCTGCAAAGCGAATATCAATGACATTCGCGTTTTGAACAAAGCGACGGGTTCCTATCTCTACCCTGATCTTTTGGTTATCTGCGGCGAACCGATTTTGACCGATTTGCACAAAGATACCGTTGTGAATCCGCTGGTTATTGTTGAAGTTCTTTCACCTTCAACAGAAGCGTTCGACAAGGGAGACAAATTCGCGCATTATAAACTGCTCGAATCGTTCCAAGTCTATGTGTTGGTCTCTCAAGATCAGCCCTTGATTCAGAAGTTCACCCGCAACAGCGAGGGATGGCAATTAACCGAGTATGCAGGGCTTGACAGTGTCCTGACATTGGAAGCGATTGAGTTTGCCGCGCCGCTTTCAGAAATTTATGAAGGAATCACGTTTGCTGAGCCGCCGCGCACTGCTCCACGCCTTGTCAATCCCACCGAAAACGGGTGATAATCTCCGGCAGAATCGAGTGAAGCAGGAGGCAGGGAGGCGTGTGGCGAATATGTCGTCACTTCAACGCTGAATTTTTTTGACCATGACGGTCACGATTTTATTTTCAGGAGGAATTTGTTCCATGATTCGTGCATCGCGCCTTGCCTTGTTTTCGCTCGGCATGGCTCTCTCTGCGCCGGTATGGGCGCAAAATTCGGTTCCGTCCGAGGTGATCGACAAGATCAAAGAGGAAGGCACACAGCGTTCGCAGGTAATGCAGACGCTCTCGTATCTTACCGATGTTATCGGTCCGCGTCTGACAGGAACGCCCGCTCTGAAGCGTGCCAACGAATGGACACGCGACACGATGGAAAAGTGGGGATTGCAGAACGCCCATCTCGAAGCGTGGGGACCGTTCGGGCGCGGCTGGACTTTGGAGAAATTCTCCGCGCAAGTCAGTTCGCCGCAGTGCATCCCGTTGATCGCCTTTCCGAAAGCGTGGTCGCCGTCCGCCCGCGCCAACGGTCAAGTAATGGTCGTAGACGCGACAGATGAGGCAGGACTGGAACAATATCGCGGCAAACTCAAAGGCGCGATTATCCTCAACGGCAGGGTTCGCGCCCTGAAAGCGTGGTTCGATCCGCAGGGACGCCGTTATACCGATGAGCAGTTGAGCAAAATGGCGAGCGCACCTTTGGGGGCTTCGGGCGGCAATCGCGGATTCAGGGATGAACATGATCACGAGAATGAAGACGAACAGCCCAATCCTGCGGCGAGGGAGTTTGCGGCGAAGAAGTCCGAGTTCTACCAAAAAGAGGGCGTCGCGCTGATTGTCGATCCCAGTTTCAACGGCGACGGCGGAACCCTGTTTGTGCAGTCGGCGAGCGTGCCGCAGCAGACCAAGCCGGGCAGCAGACGCCGCTCCGCATACGACAAAGACGCCCCGAAAATCATCCCGCAGATGGTTCTGGCAAACGAAGACTATAACCGCCTGTCACGCATGATTCAGCAGGGCGAAACCCTCACGATGCAGGTCGAATTCAGAGTCAAATTCCACGACAAAGACTTGATGGCATATAACACCGTTGCAGAAATTCCGGGCAGTGACAAAAAAGACGAGGTCGTGATGATGGGTGGGCATCTCGATTCATGGCACGGTTCGACGGGAGCAACGGATAACGCCGCCGGTGTCGCGGTGGCGATGGAAGCCGCCCGCATTCTCAAAGCGTTGAACCTCCAACCGCGCCGCACGATCCGCGTCGGGCTATGGACGGGCGAAGAGCAAGGGCTGTTCGGTTCGCGTGCCTATGTCGCGCAGCATTTCGCCGAGCGTCCCACGCCTACAACGCCTGCTTCACCCGGAACGCCGCCACAGCCTATCACTTACAAGCCGGAACACGAGAAATTTTCGGTCTACTATAATCTCGACAACGGCACGGGCAAAATTCGCGGCATCTATTGTCAGCGCAACGAAGCGGTTGCCAGCCTGTTCGGTGAATGGCTGACACCCTTCAAAGATATGGGCGCGTCTACCGTCACTCTGAATAATACGGGCGGCACGGATCACCAGTCGTTCGATGGCGTGGGGCTTCCGGGCTTCCAGTTCATTCAAGACCCCGTCGAGTACGGCACTCGAACACACCACTCGAATCAAGACAACTATGATCGCATTCAAGCCGACGATATGAAGCAAGCCGCGATCATCATGGCGGCGTTCGCCTATCAATCCGCCATGCGTGAAGAGAAAATCCCGCGCAAACCGGTAACAGGGAATAGGGAACAGGGAACAGGGAACAGAACACCTTAACCACAGAGACACAGAGACACAGAGGAAGCACAGAGAATCATGATGATTGATCTCTGTGCTTCTTTGTTGTGAATCTGTTTTCGTGTTCTTTTTCGTGTGTTTTGTGGATCAGAATTGCATTGTCCTGTTCCCTACTTATCCTTCTTTTTGTCTCTCACGTCGATTTTGGGGTCTTCTTTCATCAAGGAAATCGAAACGTCGGCGGTGGATTTGCCGATTTGAGGCAAGGTTCCGTCCATGCTGCCCTTGACGATAAGAATTTTGCCGGAAACCGAGTCGAGTATCCCGTCTCCCTCGAACTTGAGAGGCATTTTCTCTTTGGGATCAAGAGTAATATCAGAGGTGACTTTGATTTTGAGACCGTCAAAACCTGCAATTTTCTCGGTTCCGATCACCGTGGCTTTGCCTTTTGCCTGCGTAATTTCCTTGCCCTCTTTGTCTTTGGTATCCGGGTTGGTCACCAGAACATCCCATGTATCGCCGATTTTGACCGCTTTCGCAGGATAGAACATCGCACGTACAACGGAAATCAACTGCTCATTTCCGCCGCCGCCGCCTTGAAGCAGGGCATCACCGCCCTTGACTTTGACATTCCACATTCGCCCCGATTTGTCGGCTTTGAATGTCGCTTGCGGAAATTGACTGGAAAGGTCTTGTTCGCCTCCCCCTAAATTGGCTAACGCCTGCTCAAATTCCGACTCGTACTCTGCAACGCCGTCTTTGACCTCTTTCACCGTTTCGCGCAGGATCATGTCCATCGTCAACTTGAAGTCGCCGCCGAGTGTCGGATTGCTTCCATTGAATTTCAAGACAATATTATAACGGTCTTTTTCGCCCTTCTTGAAAGTCCGCTCGATTTTGTACTCTTTAGCGTCGTCGGCGCGGTAAAGTGCCTGTGCCGTGGGCAAAGTGAGCAGCAATGTTCCGGGAATGAGAAGCATTCCCGCCAAGCAAAGAGCGAAGTTTTGTTTTCGCATCGAAGTATTTTCTCCTGAAAAAGTGTGCGCGTTGAATTCGGGTGTTCGTTCTCTCTATACGTGCGTGCATGGCGAGAATATACCCGATGGCGTCTCTAATTATTGTCGGCAGTTTGGGGGGCAGAAAATTCGGGAGAGAGTGAAAGAATCATGGGGCGACCCGTCAGCGGATTCTGTCCCATACGGATTTCGGCGTGATAGGCGCGGCGCAGATTGTCCTCGGTCAGAACGGTGTCGGGCGAACCCTCCGCGAAAACGCGCCCCGCATGGAGCAAAACAATTCGGTCACAAAATTCTGCCGCTTGATTGACATCGTGGAGTGCCGCCAGAACGCCCTGCGGGGTTTTAGATGTATGCGCCAAATTTCGCGCCAGCAAGAGCAGTTCGGCTTGATGGGCAATATCGAGATGCGCCGTCGGTTCGTCCAAAAGGAGAAGCGGAGACTGCTGCGCCAACGCCCGCGCCATCAATACACGCCGATATTCGCCGCCGGAGAGTTTGGTGACAGGGCGATCTTGTAAAAGAAGAACATCGGTCATTTCCATTGCATCATGAGCGGCGGCATAATCGGCGGCTTGTTCGCGGCGATTACGTTCCAAGTGTGGATAGCGACCCATCATCACCACATCCTGCACGGTAAACGCGAACGTCGTTGTCTCTTGCTGCGGCACAAAGGCGATGCGTTTGGCGCGATCACGCGGCGACCATTGCCCGATCTCTTTGCCGTCGAGCGTTACGGTTCCCGAATACGGCTTGAGCGTATGAGACAAAACCCGGAGCAACGTAGACTTGCCGCTTCCATTCTGCCCCAATAATCCCACAAATTCGCCGGTCACAATACGAATCGAAACGCCTTCCAAAACATTTCCTGCATCGTAACCAGCGACTACCGACTCCGCTTCAAGTTGGGTGATTGGGTCGTTAGGTGATTGGGTCATTGAGTGATTGCGCTTTTGACCGGGTACAAGAACGTACCCGGCTAAAAAACAGACGTCCTGCGGACGAACCCCTTGAGAGATTTGCGTCTCCCTTGAAAATCTCCATGCTGTCCAAAATCCATTGATGGTTGCGAAAATGCGTCTGCCGAGAGGCGAAACCCCTCGGCGCACCTCTCAATTGGAATTTATCCCCTCACCAATGTGGTGTCTGCGAAGGCGGACACTCGGCGGAACGCCGCAAAGCGAAGCAATTCATTGCATCGTCAAACCCGTGTCAATGGATTTTGGACAGCATGAAAATCTCTGCTCTCAAGAGCGTTTTCTGTAGAGCGATAACCTTACAGTTTGTGCGTCCGTAGGACGTCTGTTTTTCAGCCGGGTACGTTCTTGTACCCGGTCAAAAGCGCAACGGTCTCAGCCGATAGCAGTGTTTTTCAGGCGGGTACGTTCTTTTACCCGATAACGAGAACACTCAAGCAAGAGGTCTACCGACCCAATCACCTATTCCAGCATTCGCGAGTCTGTGACGCCAAGCGATGCGTAGATTTCGCGGGTGGCGGACGAGCGGTTCAGCGTATAAAAGTGAATGCCGCGCACACTGTTATCAAGCAGATCGCGGCACTGCTCTGTTGCCCAATGCACGCCGACTTTGCGAACATAATCGTCCTGATCGACGCACCGATTGAGTGCCTTGAGCAGACGCGCCGGAAACCGTGAGCCGAGAGCCAAATCCGCCATGCGACTGAGACCTTTCGCGGACGTGATCGGCATGATTCCAGCGATGATTGGGACTTTGATTCCCGCCAGTTCACAGCGTTCACGGAAATCGAAAAAGTCGTGATTGTCGAAAAACAACTGCGTGACGATATAATCCGCGCCCGCGTCTACTTTCGCCTTGAGATGCTCGATTTCGGTCAGGCGGTTGGGAGTGGACGGATGCCCTTCGGGAAACCCCGCGACTCCAATTCCGAATCCACGCTTGTCGGAATGACCGGCGAACTTTTTGATATAAGCAACCAAATCGGACGCATAACAAAAAGCGTCCTGTGTGCGCTCATAGTTCGGCAAATTCTTTGGCGGATCGCCGCCCAGCGCCAGGATATTAGTGATTCCGTTTTCCGCATATCGCTCCAAAATCTCGGCAATGTCGTGTTCCTGATGGCAAACGCAGGTCAAATGCGGGATAGGATCGAGAGCGGTGTGATTTTTGATTCGGACAACAAGGTCGTGCGTGCGTTGGCGCGTCGAGCCGCCCGCTCCATAAGTCACAGAGACAAAAGCGGGGTGCAGTTTCTCCATCTCCGCGATAGTTTTATATAACTGCTCGGCAGAGGCATCGTCTTTGGGAGGAAAATACTCGAAACTGAATGTTGTCCGTTTTTGCGCGAAAATGTCCTGAATATGCACGGGTTTTACTTCCTCTCACCGCCTTTACGCGGAAATGCGGGTCTCTCGTTCGTAGAGTTATTGTACCAGAAAAGCAGACAGCAGAATAAATTCCTCCGCTGGAACTCAACGTCGTTCCCTCCCGTCAATACGAGACAAGGGTCGGCGGAATGAATTCCTCCGCTGGGGGCGCATTCGCGCCGTGCGTCCTGTGGACGCGATACAGAGCAATGCTTGGTTGAGCATCCTGTTCTTCTGCTTCTGCGTTGACATCTTGCAAGCCGCGTGCCATACTCAAACCGAGAGGCGCGGCAATACAAACAATTCCCCCATAGAGGGAACTCAGGAGATCAGATTGGACGCCACTCAAAAAATTATTCTCATCACGGGCGGGAGCAGCGGAATCGGCAAAGCCACCGCCGCACGCCTCCTCACAAACCCGAATATCACGGTTGTTGTCTGCGGCAGAAGTTTGGACAAGTTGGAATCGGCGATTGCAGAATTGGAACCGGACGGTGCGCGATTTGCCGCTATTCAAGCCGATGTTTCCGTACCGGAAGATGTGACACGATTGGTGTCCTCCGTGCAAAGCAAATTCGGCGGCGTTGACGTTTTGGTAAATTGTGCGGGCAAAGGCTATCTCGGCGGCTTTCCCGAAACGACGCCTGAACTCATGGACGCGCTCTGGAACGCCAACGTCAAAAGTGCCATGCTCACGGCTCAGGCGGTTCTGCCCGCTATGATGGAACGCAAATCGGGGCATATTATCAATCTTTGCGGCGTTCTTGGCGTCAAAACCATCGCGAACGCCGCGCTTTACTGTGCGGTCAAGCACGCTCTGGTCGGTTTCGGCAATTCCCTTGCCGCCGAAGTCAAACGCAGCGGCATTCGGGTTTCCAATCTGTGCTGCTCTGGTGTGGATACTCCCTTTTGGGACGGAATCGCCGGAAAGCCGCGTACCGAACTGCTGCTCAAGCCCGAAGATGTTGCAGATGAGATTGTGCATCTGATCTCACAGCCAGCTTATGTTATCACCGGCAGCGTCCTGATGCAGCACGTCGCTCATCAACTCTGAAAAATGGGTCATTAGGTCATTGGGCAATTGGGTGATTGAGTCATTTAAAACCCAGTATAGCCATACTGTAAGACGGCGGAATAAATTCCTCCGCTGGGGGCGCGTTCGGGGTGCGAATCAAAGTTAGGGCAAGAGTGGTTTTGCGGGTACTGAAAGTACCCGGAACCCCAAAGTGCAAGCGTCTTTCAGACGCGAATACTTCTGCATTATGCGTCTGAAAGACGCTTGTTTTTTCCTGACGGGTGTTTAAAACACCCGATTGCCCTAAAATTGATTCGCACCCGGCGCGTTCGCGCCGTGCGTCCTGCGGATGCGACAATTCAATAACCTAATGACCCAATCACCCAACGACCTAACGACCCACTTATGAAAAATACAGCACTTGCAGTTTTGTTTGTCACTCTGTTTCTCGATTTGCTCGGCTTCGGGCTGATCATTCCCCTGCTTCCGGTCTACATTACGCACTATGGCGGCGCGGCATGGGTGGGCGGATTCCTTTTAGCGAGTTTTTCGCTGATGCAGTTCCTGTTTGCTCCGATTTGGGGGCGATTGTCGGATCGGTATGGACGCCGCCCGTTTATCTTGATGAGTCTGCTTGGTTCCGGCTTATCATATTTCATGTTTGGGGCGGCTCCGAACTTGGCAGTTTTGTTTGCGGCGCGGGTCTTGTGCGGCATTCTGACCGCCGCGAGTATTCCGACCTCTCAGGCGTATATCGCCGATGTCACTACACCGGAGAAGCGGGCGAGCGGTATGGCACTGCTCGGCGCGGCGTTTGGGTTGGGCTTCGCATTTGGTCCTTGGATCGGCGGCTATCTCAGCCAATTCTCGGTGTTTGGGCAGCCGGCTCTCGCCACTCCTGCGTATTTCGCGGGGGGACTTGCCCTTCTCAATTTCTTCGTTGCGTTGGTATTTTTGCCGGAAAGCCTCAAAGATCGCAGCCCGCACGAAAACTCCGAACCTGTCAGTCCGTTTCGGATTTTTGCCAATGCTGCAAACCTGCTCAAGCATCCCATTATAGGTGCGCCGCTTTTGGTGTTCGCCGTGACGACGTTTGCCTTTACTGCTGTCGAAGCCTCATTCTCCTGGCTGATCATCATCCGGTTCAAGGAAATCATGACGGATGCGGCTTATATGCGGGCAGGGGCATTGCTTTGGAACACCTTGCCGGAGACTGCCCGAACCCTGCGTGTGGAAACTGTGACAACTCAGGTCACCAGTCAGATTTTCGGAATTGTCGGATTTACAATTCTGTTGACGCAGGGCGCGGTCATGGGCGGCTTGGCGAAACGAGTCGGAGAGCGGCGGCTGATTCAACTTGGAGCGATCATTCTGACGTTCACTCTTATTGGTATCGCACTCACTCACGATTTGCTGATGATGAAATTTCTGGCGGCAACTTTGGCAATTGGCAACGGAATTATGTCGCCTTCTTTGAGTTCCTTGATCACGAAATATGCAGGACGGCATGAGATGGGCGCAGTTAGCGGCGCACAACATGGATTGAGCAGTTTCGCCCGTATTATCGCGCCGCCGATCAACAACAGTTTGGTGATGGTCAATACCGCGATTCCGTTCTTGCTCTCCACCGTGATGATGTGCGGAGCCGTTGTACTGAGTTTCCGTTTAAAAGAAGCGAAGCCCCCTGAAGACGCTTCACAAACGATGCCCGCTTAAAAGAGGAGAGACAGAACCACGGGGGACACGGGAACAATTCAAGAACAGATTTCTGAATTCTTGCATTAGACCTCTTGCATAAGTCCAGCGAAATGAATTTCTCTGCTGGGGGCGTTCC
>CAZPZP010000117.1:0-8736 GCA_964591025.1 uncultured Chthonomonadaceae bacterium | reverse complement strand
CGAAATACCTTGCGGCACTCAAAACAGGCGAACTTTTCCTTATAGGGTCCTGAAACTGCATAGCGGCACATGGCTTTCCTCCTGTTACAGCATAATGGGCTAAACCCTATCGCTCAATCACGTTCCGCCAAATGTGCTTCGCACACAATGCTTATATCAAGGCGGCAGTGATCTCATCTGCGCGGTTTTGCGTCCGAAGGACGCTTGGCGGAACGCCACACAGACGGGTATTTTCAATGCCCGGTCTTATGATGCCAAAGTTCCATTGATTCTACTCGCGGTCATCGGGAATGCGGGTACGGTCAAGATTCTCGAATCGCGCATATTGTGGCATAAAACCGACATGAACGCGCCCCGTTGGACCATTACGCTGTTTGGCGATGATCAGTTCTGCCTCTTCGATATTCTCGATTCCGCCTCCCGGTTGCTGCTGTTTCTCTTCCTGCTCCTCGGCGTCTATACGCTCTTTCATCTTGTAGTAGGCTTCACGGTAGATGAACATGACGACATCTGCCTCCGCTTCAATTGCCCCGCTTTCTCGAAGATCGGACAACATCGGGCGTTTGTCAGGTCGTTGCTCGACGGCGCGGGACAATTGCGACAGCGCAATAACAGGAACTTTGAGTTCACGCGCCAACCCTTTGCACGCACGGGCGATCTCGGAGAGTTCTTGGTTGCGGTTCTCGGTACGTTTATGGGAGCGCATCAACTGCAAATAGTCAATAATGATCAAGCCCAAATCGCTGTGTTCGGATTTCAGGCGGCGGCATTTTGTTCGTATCTCCATCGCCGAGATTTCCGGTGTATCATCAATGAAAATTGGGGCTTCTGCCAGCCGACTGATGCCCTCGCCGACCCGCTGCCAGTCATCACTTTGCAGATAGCCCGTTCGCAAACGATGGGCGTCCACCTTCGACTCCGAGCAGATCATACGCGTAACGAGCTGTTCTTTGGACATTTCCAGACTGAAGATCGCGACGGGCTTCTTCTCATTTAATGCGATGTATTGACCAATCTGCACAGTTATTGCCGTTTTCCCCATGCTCGGTCTGGCTGCGACAATGACAAGATCGGAGGGCTGCAAACCTGCTGTCATGTAGTTCAGATCGTCGAAGGGCGTCATGCGCCCCGTCGTGATGCCCTTGTTCTCATAGCGTTTTTCGATGCGGTCTAACTCTTCGTCGAGGAGCGGGCGCAGCGGCGAAAAAAACTGCCCCATGCGTCGCTGACCGACCTCGAATACCATTTTTTCTGCCCGATCAATCACCTCGGTAACCGTATCGAACTCTCCGAACGCCAAGCCTTGAATCTCGGTTCCGACATGAAGTAGCCGCCGCAAAATAGACTTCTCTTCGACCATACGGGCGTAGTATTCGATATTTGCCGCCGTAGAAGGGGCTTCCATGAGATTGAAAATATAGAGGCGTCCGCCAACCTGATCGAAATGTCCTCGCGCTTTCAGTTCGCTTTCGAGAAAAATCGGATCGACAGGCTGATCGCGCTCGGCAAGATTGAGCAATGCCTCGAAAATGAAGCGGTGTGCGTCGCGGTAAAAGTCGTCGGGGCGCAGGATTTCGGCTGCCTTTTCGACAGCATTGCGCTCAATCAGCATCGAGCCGAGAACCGCCTGTTCCGCCTCCATATTGTTGGGCGGAACGCGATCAAATCCGCCGCTATAGGGGTTGCCGGGATCCATTGCCATACGCCGTAAACTCTCTTGCTTCTGTACTGATGCGGGTGAAGGAGGAAAAGAAAAAGGGAGGACGAAGAACGGGTGCTGCCGTTTTCGTCCTCCCTCAAAGGGTGGCGCGAACTACGCCTCGTCGTCGTTTAGGTCGTCTGCTGCCGCTGCGACTGTTGTCTCTGCCGGAGTTTCGACAGGAGCAGGAGGGGGAGCAGGAGCAGTTGCCGCTTCAAGAGCCGCCGCTTCCTTTGCCGCTTTTTCTTCGGCAAAGATGCGGGCTTTCTCGCGGGCTTCTACAATCTCAGGCGTCACAATATCAATGGCAAACGCAACTGTGACTTCGGGATGAAGGCGAGCAGTCAAATCATATAATCCCGTAATTTTGATCGGGTCAACCAAACTGATGCGCCGCTTGTCCACAGTAACACCTGTCTGCTTTTCGATGGCTTCCGACACATCGGCTTCGGTGACCGCACCGAACAGGCGATTGGAACGGGGACTTGCCTTGCCGATAATTTGGTAGGTCTTGCCCTCGATTTGGGTGGCGTTCTCTTGTGCCGTCACCATCAGAGTTTTGCCTTTTTCCACTTCGCGCACGAGCCGCTGTTCATGCTGTTTCAGTGCCGAACCCTTGGCGACGACTGCCAACTGACGGGGAAACAGATAATTGCGGGCATAACCGTTTGCGACCATAAGAACCTCGCCGTCTTTGCCGAGTTTCGGCACGTCGCGAGTCAGAATCACTTTCATTTCAATTCATCTCCTGCCAACCGTGTCGCGCCCTCATCTCTCAAAGCAGGCGCGTAAGGAACCGCCCCGCAAGCAAGCGCGAAGGCGGCTCCGTCGAAATTTATGGGGAATACTGGATTCCGATTCGCGGCGTGGGGTTGCCTTGGAAAATACCGTCCGCTCCCAGCCAAATCGAAGCGTTCTTATTTACCCTGAAAAGGGTGCGAAAGTCAAGGCGCGGACGGTTTGCGTCCCATAAATCGGCACGAAATCCGACTCCGCCGCCTGTATTGTACTCCGCGCCGACACTCAGTTTTGAGGCATACAGTCCATATCGCGCCGAAAATTGCGGACTAAATCGCGTCCCGCCTTGTAAAATCAGGCGGGTATTGTCGCCCAAATCGTATAAGCCGAGATTGAGCAGTCCCGTCGCTCCAGTGGAGATTCGGGCTTCGACATCGGCGCGAAAACGGGCGGGATTGGACTGTTCGGACAAATTGGCGAGAACCTGAATTTCCGGCAGTTTGATCTGCGGTGCTTCCCCCGCTTTTCCCGTTATTCTGCCGAGCAAGACATCCAATTTACCGATTGCCGCTTCGCCCTTTTCGGAGGCGTCCTGCAAATTCTGCACCGTCGCCTTGAGGTTGTTTTGGAGCTGCGGATCGCCCGTAATTTGATGCAGGTCGGAAGCGATCTGATTGAAGCGGGCAAGGGTCGTTCGCGCCAAGTCCGCCGTCTCTTGCAGAGTATTTTGCAGACGCGGATCGGTGACTTGGTCAGTTAATTTCTTGACAATAGTATTGGCGTCATCGAGCGTGGTATCGATTCGCGTCAGAATACTGCTCAAGTTGTTGGTGATTTTGTTGATTGTGCCTCTGCCGTCCGTGAGGAGACCTTGCAGCTGCTGGCTCATCTTTTTCGAGGTCGCCTTGATCTCATCGGATGCATCGGCGAAGTTGCCAACAGTGCGCTTCAATGAAGTACGAAGTGCCGGATCGCTGATCAGTTTTTGCCCGGTTGCGGCGGCACTGTTGGCGGTTTTGAGCAGTCCATTGGTTTGATCGAGAATCTTATCAATCTTGACATAAGCCTTGCCGAGTCTGCCATCCAAGTCATTGAATGATTTATTGATCTTAGTGACCGTCTCTTGAAGTTCCGGGCTGAGAGAGGCAAGCGGTCCGCCGCCGTCACTTCCTTTTATTGGTTCTGTGTTGTCGGCGAGCAGGGCGACAGGATCATCGCTCGGAATGATCTCGACCTGGGCGTTGGTGATCAAGATGCCGGAGGCGACAACAAATCGAGAACCACGGGGTACTCCAAACTCTTTGCGGATGGTCAATGTGACAACAGGGCGCATCGGGCGCGAATCGGTGTCGAGTTTGATGTTCGTGACTTCGCCGATAGCGACACCGCGCATCCGTACTTCGCTTTGGCGCGAAAGCCCCTTGATATTATCAAAAGCGACACGAATATTATAGGAATTCGGGTTGCTGTGCGACAGGTAATAGTACATCGCGCCGAGCAGAATCAATCCAAGCAATACCACCGTTCCGACTTTCGCCGCCGATTTCATTTCCATCTTTCACTCCTCAAGAAGCCGTCTTATTCCCCGCCCCGCTGCGCTCTGGGCGAAGAAACTCCTGCACAGTCGGGTTATCGCAATTTCGGATTTCGTCTGGTGTGCCAATCGCCACAATCTCGCCCTGATGCAGCATCGCCACTCGATCCGAAATCCGAAAAATCGAGGGCAGATGGTGCGAGACTACAATCGAAGTCACGCCGAATTTCTCGCGTGTATTCATAATCAATTCGTCAATGGCGTTGACCGTGATCGGGTCGAGTCCACTGGTTGGTTCATCATAAAAAACGATGCTCGGCTTGGTCGCCAATGCCCGTGCAAGCCCGACTCGCTTCTGCATTCCCCCGGAGAGTTCGGAGGGCATCTGATTTTCGATTCCCTCTAAATTCACATCGGCGAGCAGATCGCGCACCCGCTTGTCCAACTCTTTGCGTCGAACCCGCTTTTCGTGCCGCACCACTCCAAAGGCGATATTGTTATACACATTCAGCGAGTCGAACAGAGCCGCATATTGAAACACCATGCCGATTTTGAGACGGATTTTGTCCAGTTGATAATCGTCGAGCGCGGCAATATCGGTGCTGTCAATAAGAACTTTACCGGAAGTCGGCTGGCGCAAGCCGCTCATCACTTTGAGCAGCGTGGTTTTGCCGCTTCCCGACTGCCCCATAATAGAGACGATTTCGCCTTTGGCGACCTCGAAATTGATGTCGCTGAGAATTCGCTTTTCGGGGACTTCGTAGGTCAGATTTTCGACTTTAATCGCGCTCATCGTCCTCGATTCTGTTGCAGCAGCATGGCGATAATCAGGTCGGAAATCGAGATCAGCATGACGCACAGCACAACAGCGTTGGTCGTGGAACGCCCGACTCCCGATGCGCCGCCTTTGGTGCGTAGTCCCTGCTGACACGCGACAATTCCGACGATGAACCCGAAGGCAGTGGCTTTGATCAGCCCGCGTGTGAGGTCGAGCGGGCGCGTATATTTGTAGAGCGAAGAAAGAAAAGCGGCGGGCGGTACGCCGTTGGCTTGCGCCGACAGGAAGCCGCTCACCAGTCCGACGACATCGCCAATCACCGTGAGCAAGGGCAGCATCATGATCGCGGCAAGGACACGCGGCACGACAAGATAGCGGATCGGCGACACCGCCAATGCTTTCAGGGCATCCACTTGCTCCGTAACGACCATCGAGCCGATTTCCGCCGCCACAGCCGCACCGGAACGTGCCGCGAACGCCACACCACCCAAAACAGGACCGAGTTCATTGAGGTAGGCATAGCCGAGTGTGCCGCCGACAAAATCCACGACGCCGATACTAAGGGAGAGTTTGGCGGTATAGAGAGCGAACACCGACCCCGTTGCCGCCGAGATGATCAGCACAATCCAGATCGAGTCCGCGCCGATAGCCGACATCTGCTTGATCAAGTCCTTGACATTGACGCCGTAGCGCACGATAGACTGAATCATTTTGCCGGTCAGTATCGCCGCTTCGCCGAACAGCGTCAAAATGCCGTCAATGAGCGAAACCAGTGCCGACTCCGATCCGATGACCGATGCCTTGTGGGATTTTGGGGATTGTTGCGGGGGGCTTTTCGCCGCCTGTTCTGCCATACAAACAGTATACCCCGTATATCGTCGAGGCTTAGATTCATTCGGGGCGATGGAGGACAGTATCTTTCCATAGCCTCATTGCTCTTGGAGCCACTCTATTCTTCCTTTGCTCGGTATTCCAAATACACGTGAAAATATCAGGGATACGTTTCCCCGCGAAAAAATTTGCGTCCTATACGTAGTAACCTCAGAACGCTTTCATCCTGAAGGAAAACCTATGAACCGAAAACATTCTCTCTTCGCGGCGGGCGCGGCAATGGTCGCGCTTGGCATCGGCATACCGACTTTTGCCCAAAAAACAACAAGAGACGCCAGCATTCCGCAGGTCAAATTCACCGAGTACCGCCTCGCCAATGGCTTGCGCGTGATTTTATCGGTGGATCGTGCGGCTCCTGTTGTTGCGGTCAGCGTCACCTATGATGTCGGCTCGCGCAATGAACGTCCGGGACGCACCGGCTTCGCGCATCTGTTCGAGCATATGATGTTTCAAGGCTCCCAAAATGTCGGGAAAGGCGAACATATGCTGCTCGTCCAGGACAACGGCGGCAGCATGAACGGCACAACCAACCAAGACCGCACCAACTATTTCGAGACGGTTCCGGCAAATCAACTGGAACTCGCCCTGTTTTTGGAAGCGGATCGAATGCGCTCGCTCGACATCAGTCAAGCCAATCTGGACAATCAACGCGCCGTCGTCCAAGAGGAGCGGCGGCAGAGTTACGACAATCAACCTTATGGCGCGATGCAGGAGGCGATGCTCGATCTCGCCTACAGCAATTTCGCCTACAAACACAGTACGATTGGTTCGATGGCGGACTTGAACGCGGCAACTCTCGACGATGTCCGCGAATTTTTCAAGACCTATTATGCTCCCAATAACGCAGTAATCGCGGTTGTCGGCGACTTCAACGCAGGCAATGCCAAAAAACTCATCGAAAAGTATTTCGGCGATATTCCGCGTCAACCCGCCCCCGCCGCTGTAGATATTACCGAGCAGCCGCTCGGAGGCGAAAAGCGCAAAGTCCTGTCCGATCCGCTGGCACGCTTGACGCGCTATGAAGCCGCCTATAAAACCGTTGCGGGCAATCATCCCGACGCCGAAGCCCTCAGTATGCTCGGCAGTATTCTCAGCAGCGGGCGCACCGGACGAATATACGAGGCTATTGTGGAAAAACGGCTGGCACTGAACGCTTCGGCGGGCGGCTTTCCGGGTCGCGGCATCGGACTGTTTTCGTTCTCTGCCACTCTGCCGCCAAACGGCAGGCTGGAAGCGTTGGAGAAAGCGTTCGACGCCGAAATCGAGCGAATCAAATCCGAAGGCGTCACAACCGAAGAAGTCAGCAAAGCCAAAACTCAGGCACGCGCCCGGCTTTTAGTCGGCGGGGGCGGCGGGCGTGGCGGCGGCGGCTTGATGTCGGCACTCGGCAAAGCAAACGCCCTCTCACAGAACGCGGTGTATTATAATGATCCGGGACGTATCAACACCCAACTTTCGCGCCTCGAAACCGTCACTGCCGCCGACGTGAAGCGCGTCGCCGCCACATACCTGAACAAAGACAATCGCGTCGTGCTGATCGCCGAACCGGCGACTGCCGAGACCAATTCCCAGAAGGAGAACCGCTAAATGTCAACCCTCAAAACTGCGTGGTTTGGAATGGCGATCAGTGCGCTGACCGCGCTCGGTCTGAATCCGGTTCAGGCTCAAGAAACCGGCGGCGTGGCGGCTCCTTCCGAGGGAACCGTCATCAAGGGCAAGGCTCCCGTTGCCAAAGAACTTCTCAAGATCAAATTTCCGCAGCCCAAAATGTTCAGGCTGTCCAATGGCGTCACGGTTTATGTTTTGGAAGACAAGCGGGTTCCTGCCGTGCGCTTCAATCTCATTGTTCGCGCCGGTGATCTGTTCGAGTCGAAGCCGGGCGTCGCTGAGATGACCGCCTCTATGCTCACCGAAGGCACGCAATCGCGCTCCTATCGCCAAATCGCCGCTGAGATCGAAGGCATGGGCGCAACATTGGGCGCAAATTCCGGCACAGAGAACGCAACCCTCAGCGTGGCGGGACTGTCCGAAACCACCGACGCCCTGATCGCTCTGATGGCGGACGCACTTCTGCACCCAATTTTCCCTAATGACCGTATGGATCGCCTCAAATTCCAGCAAACGGCGGCATTGCGCCAACGCCGTACCAATCCCGCCGCCCTGATCGCCGATGTCTCGACCCGCGTGTTTTATGGCGGCACGCCTTATTCGCATCCGACGCCAACGGCAGAACAGGTCAATGCGATCCAAGTCGCCGATCTCGCCGCGTTCCACGCCGCTTATTATCGTCCCAATGGCGCGATTTTAGGCGTAACCGGCGATGTCGATCCCAAAACGCTCAAAGCAAAATTAGAGACCGCATTTGCCGAGTGGAAGCCTGCCGCGCAGACAACTGAATTTCCCGAAGCCGAATTCAAGCCGAAGGAAAAGAGCCGCGTCTATCTCATTGATCGTCCGGGTTCCGCGCAAACCGTGCTGCAATTCGGCAATCTCTCGGTGCGGCGCGGCAATCCCGATTATATCCCGTTGGTTGTCGCCAATCGCATTTTGGGCGGCGGTTCGTCAGGGCGATTGTTCCAAAATATCCGCGAGAAAAAGGGATACACCTATGGTGCGTATTCAAGCCTCAGCGCGGGACTTTATCCGGGAACATGGGGAGCCAGTGCCAGCGTGCGAACGCCCGTTACGGAGCCGGCGATCCGCGAATTCTTCAACGAGTTCAACCGACTTCAAGAAGAACCCGTCTCCCAAATGGAGTTGGAACGCGCCAAACGCTCCCTAATCGGCAGTTTTGCCTTGACTTTGGAGAATCCACAGGGCATTTTGGGGCGCACGCTCGAACTGGTGCAGAACGGTCTGCCGCTGGATTATTGGGAAACCTATCCGGCGAAAGTGCAAGCCGTCACTCCCGCCGATATTCAGCGCGTAGCACGGCAGTATCTCGGCAAAGACCGCATTCAGTTGATCGCGGTTGGCGAGCGCAAAGAGATCGAAGCGGGCTTGAAGCAGTTCGGCGAGATCGAAATTGTGGACGCCGTCAAGCCGACGATCAACGGCGGCAGTCGCTAAATGCAACTCTGTACAGTGGATAAGAGG
>CAZPZP010000116.1:0-8786 GCA_964591025.1 uncultured Chthonomonadaceae bacterium | reverse complement strand
GAATAACCTCGCAAACAGGGGATTTCGTCCGTAGGACGTCTGTTTTTCAGGCGGGTACGTTTTTGTACCCGCAGTGAAATTGTCCTACTCCCTTCTCTGACGGGGATGTTCTTGTTCCCGATGATCAGAACCCTTATGCAAGAAGTCTATTATTATGATTGGGTTAGATTGCGCGTCATCAGTGCAAAACTTCGGGTTCGGTTGGCTTTGTGGGAGCAACCTCGAAATCGGTGATCTCGTGGACAATCGTCGAACGCGCATTGACCGTCGGATCGAAGAAGGGCTTGCGTTCTTCCTTAGCGAGATGCGGTTCTGGTGCGGTTTCTGTCGGAGCGGATACGTTTGCTGTGGAAGGCTCAAAAGAAAAATCCGGCATGGCGGGGGCGTTGATAGAGAGAACGGGCAAGGGTTCTGCCTTCTCAATAAGGTAAGGAGTTTCCGGCAACGGCAGGGCGGACATCGGCGGAATCTCGCCGTTGGGAGCGAGGGCGCGAAGTCCATGCCGCAATTGACTGAGTTCGACGCGATGATACTGTAGTGCCATATTGACCGCTTCGAGCTGCCGCCCCTGTGCCTCGATTTGGGCTTGAAGCGTGCGGAACCCCGCCTCGGTCAGCAAGTTGGACGCCGCTGAAACCGCCTGAGCCGCCACTGAAGGCGTCTCTGTCATCTCGCTTTGCAACTCCTCGATGCGCTCCTCTTGCGCCACGTTTTTTTCTTCCAAGTCTCCCGCCTGAACGATCAACGCTTCCATTTGATTTTGATGCTCTTGTCGCAAATTATGTATCTCCTGTGCCGAAAATTGCTGGGTGCGTGACAAAGCACTCATCAAAATCAGCGTGTAAACCGCTGTGAAGTCCACTAGCCACAGGATCGGCTGCCGTTGCGCCTCGATCCAATCTTGGGGGCGTGCGCTATAATTCGTCTGAAAGGCAGTGGCACAGACGACTAGCATGACCGCCATGGTAACACTCAAGCCAAAATGAATTGCAGTGCGGGTCTTCATCAAACTCCTATCTCTCTCAAAATTACAATCCCTGCGCCATTTTACTCGTTACTGCGAAAAAAGGCAACACGCTGAGGAAGAAGAGGAGAAAAGGAGACGAGGAGACAAAAACCCTCTGAGCCACGAAACACACGAAAAGAAAACGAAATGGATACGAAAATATTGTTGCTGTCCAAATCTCGTTGCTGCCCTGTGACCGGAGGTTTTACCCCCATCTGCATAGCCTGCGGCTCACCGTCCTTCGGACGGCACAACCTTCCAAGCGTATCGCGTCCGAAGGACGGTGAGCGGAACGCCATCGTACTGGGTATTTAAAATGCCCGCACAAAAGGCAAATTCACAGCAACGAGAATTGGACACGAAAATATTTCGCCAACATTGTTGGCGAATCAAGTTTAGGGCAACGCCATTTGAACAGGAACAATTCCTTGCGCTGTGCGAAGGGCGTGTATTATGGGAGGAGCAAGGGCTGCGTGTGCGCCTCAATAATGGGGTTTATGTTGTCGGGCAGGACTCCGTCGCCCTCGATGATGCGCGGCTTCTCGTCGGTTTGATACAGCACTTTGCCACTGGATTTGAGCCAGAACGCGATATGCTCCCATGTATTGCGCTCTAAAACCGGACGCTGCGGCAAAATCAAGATTTGGGTTTCGGCGAGTGCGCCCTCGGCAATTGTACGCTCGTCAACCAAATGGCAGGAGTATTTTCGGCTCAAAAGTTCCAGTGTCGAGAGCAATCCATCTTGGCGCACACACGGCGGCGGCAGAAGAATTGCGGCTTGAGGACGCGCACCCGTCGCGGGTAATTCCGGTTTTGGCAGGGCAATTCCTGCCCGCTTCTCGGACGCACTCACGATAATCGCGGCACACTGTTCGAGCGGCAGACGCTTGCCGATTACTGCCAAAGAAAGTGGCGAACTCGACTTATCGATGAGAATTCGGCATTGCGAATTTGCCGCTTTTGCCGCAGAATACGCCAACTCCAACAAGACCAAACTCTCTTCATCCGGCGGAACAACAAAGCAGACCGCCCCGCCGATTTGTGCCGATGTCCGAATCAGATCGAGTATATCCTGCGCGTTTTCAGGGGAAAGCGAGAGTGAGAGACGCAAGGCGACTCGTCCCATCGGCAGAGTTTTGCGGGCTTCCTGCAAGCAAAACTTCGCCCAAGCCGTTTGTGAAGCGGCATACCATTGGGTCATATCGCGCCATGCCGTCAAATTGGGAGCCTGTTCGCGCACAAAAGGCGTAAGGGTGCTGAGATTGCGGTACTCACCCCACGCATCCCGCAAGGGACTGCTGCCGCCATACCGACGAAACAGCCATGCCTGAAAATTGCTCACGGCGAACTGATCCCCGCCCCAATAGCCCGAATGCGCGTGACCCTGTTTGTCGGTAGGATTTTGCGGCAGGTCGGGCAGATCGAGCAGCAAGGTATTCGGCGGAGTTTTGCGATATTTGGCACCGAACGCGCCCAATACTCTTGCTATATGCTGACGTAATATCGGATTCCAAGGTGACTGCTCCTGCCCCTCACGTCCATGCTCTATACATCTCCGATACTGTGCATCGAACTTTCCCGCGAACCACTCCGGCAGTTGAGTTTTGTCCAACATATTCCATGAGGCGATCCAGCCTAATCGACTCTTTTGCACAATTGCGAGAGAGTGATCCTGTAGTTTCCAGTCGAACTGGGCACGTTTCGGCTCAATATGCTTCCAAGAGAGCGGCAAAATGACTGTTTTTATACCCTGCACACGCCTGCGAGCGAGTTCGTTAGTGGAAATTGGGAGAGTAGTGGCGCGTTGTGATTGCGGAGCAAGAACAATGACGGGTTGGGGGCGTTTGGCTTGGGAGTAGGCTTGACTTAATGATACAGCAAGAGCCGTGCAACTCAAGATGAGCAAAAACGCAGAGTGATCATTGGGTGACATAGATAACGCTTTCCTTTGCATTCGATGCGAACGCCGTCTTAATCCAAATTTAACAGTAATTTAACATAAAACACCCTAAATCTTAACGAATGCTTAATATAGATTTGCCATTATATAATCGTTGTGTCAACAAATGAGATACATCGCACAATTTTGTGCGGCTCGTGATGCTTGCACTTATGTCTATTTGCACTTTACCTTAAGTGAGGAGAAAAAACAGTGAATCGAAAAGCTTTTACACTCATTGAACTGCTCGTCGTCATCGCGATTATCGCGATCCTTGCGGCGATCCTGTTCCCCGTTTTCGCCCAAGCCCGCGAAAAAGCCCGACAGACCTCCTGTCTCTCTAATATGAAGCAGTTGGGTACTGCCATTCTTATGTATGCTCAAGACTATGACGAGACGTATCCTCAGGCTTACTACTACAAAAACAATACTCCGACAACCAATGGCGGTTCGGCTGGCGGTTACGTCACTTGGACGGTGACGATTAATCCCTATATCAAGAGTATCCAGTTGTTCGTCTGCCCGTCCGACGCGAATCGTGGTCTGCAGCCGGACAACCCGGTTTGTGCCAATTTCAATGATGTCAATACTCCCGGATGCGAAGCACAGGTTCCACGCCTATCATATTTGCCAAACTCTGCTATCATGCCCCGCAAGCGCGGTCCTCAGGACGCGCCAAACGTCGTGCCACTTGCCGCCGTAGATGAGACGGCAAGTGTCATTGCAATGGCGGAAATGACCAACCACCTGAACTGTAT
Source organism: uncultured Chthonomonadaceae bacterium (assembly GCA_964591025.1). GTDB lineage: Bacteria > Armatimonadota > Chthonomonadetes > Chthonomonadales > Chthonomonadaceae > CAZPZP01. Next base: position 5,083 of record CAZPZP010000116.1, on the reverse strand, counting down.
TTTCCTTGGCTCGTCAGGTCAAGGCAATACCGAACGACGCAACAAGTCGCATCGTCCTGTCAATGCGATCATGCGGAGTGCCGGTGGGGGACAATGGGCAGGGCAGAGCGTAGCAGACACAACCGGAGCCATCTACGGCGTGACAAAAGTGGCAGCAGAAGGTCCTGAAGGCTGGGGCGGACCTGGCGACTCCGGTGCGATTACCAATGCATCGGGCTGTCGCGGCTCGGCAGCCGATGGTGGTTTGCATATCCGTTTTATGGAACCTGGTCGCCATAGCGGCGGCTCAAACTATACTTATGCGGATGGTCACGCCAAATTTGCCAAGTTTGATCAGACCATCAACCCGAATGCATGGCAATGGGGACGCACTTACTTCCCGACAGGTCAAGCAGTTCTTGATCAAAACGGCATTCAAGTTCGCTAAACAGAGAATTGTTGTCTCCGAGCGGTGAGGACAGTAAATACTGTTCTCGCCGCTCTTTTTTGTGTCTTCTGCTCTAAGCGATCTGCATCTACCGACGCATCGGCTCATTCGCTTGTGCGATTACAATCCGCGCAAGCGGATAAAGATATTATGTCTTCAATCAAGACGTTGTGCGCGAATATTAGATATTTTTCGCGATTCAAGCGAAGAGAAGCAACGAATGGTTGATTTTGCCGTATGATAAATTATCTACATTGGCAAGGAGAAATGTTCTGTGAATCAAAATCGAAAAGCCTTTACACTCATCGAGTTGCTCGTCGTCATCGCGATTATCGCGATTCTGGCGGCGATCCTATTCCCCGTTTTCGCCCAAGCCCGCGAAAAAGCCCGACAGACCTCGTGTCTTTCCAACACCAAACAGATCGCGACTTCCGTCTTGATGTATGCTCAAGATTATGACGAAACACTGTTGGGTTACCGATTCCAACAGACTGGCTTGCGGCAGAACCCTTATGCCGCCGATGCCCGCGTTGGCAACAGTGCGAAGACACCGATTTTCTTCAATCAACTGCTCAATCCCTATATCAAAAATGATCAGGTATGGCGTTGCCCCTCCAGCCGACGCAGTTGGGTCAACATTGACGCGCAGCCTGTGACTCCGGGCGATAACTTCCAAAGCTACGGCGGGCAAAACTCCTACGGAGCCAGCAACTATCTGTTCCGCTCGAATTCCGGTTTAGGGATGGCGGCAATTGTCGCCCCCGCCGATACCGTCGCGATGACGGATGCCATGTATTACAATGTGCTGCCGAGAAACCCCTGTCGCCTTCTCGGGGAGACCTACGGAACGCCGACCTCACCGGTTGATCCAGCCAGCAGTTCCTATCCGCGCTACTGGAAGAATATCGGCAACTCCTATATCAACTTTGCGCCACTTGTCGAACCGAATGATCTGGAAGCCGAGCGATTGGGCAAAAGCCGCCATTCCGAGCAAATCAATACCATTTATTTGGATGGTCACTCAAAATCGTCTCAGTATAATCGCCTCATCAACGATCCCGGTCTTGTGCGCGGCGGAACAACGAGCATTTGGGATCCCTATAAGTTGGGCTGCCAATAAATTTCTTATAAAATCAAGGCAAGAAGACCCCCTGCGTTTACGCGAGGGATGAAGGGTTCCTTCCTTTTGCGAAACCGTTCTCTCAGGAACGGGCTTTGCAATGTATTTGAACTTGATAAGTGTTTGCCCGCTCTGGTAAAATAATAGGAACAATCCCGTTGTGTGCAGTCGGTACGAACTCTTGTCTCGAAGAACACACCGTTTTTGCTTTGGCTAAGAACGTGTGTTTGTATCACAAGAATCGTTGACCGTGACCGCATGACTGCCTGTCCTTAGCGGAAGAGATTGGAAACACAATCAAAGAGCAAATTGGATTGGGACGACAATCCATCGGTGAAGACCGTAAAAGCCCCTGCGTTTACGCAGGGGAGTTGTCACAGAATTCACCTTACGGATACCGGGTACTGAAATCACCCGGCAGTGAAGTACAAGCGTCTTTCAGACGCGAATCCCTGAGAGTGTGTGGGCAGTGTGCATCTGAAAGACGCTTGTTTTTTTCTGACGGGGGTTTTCAACCTCCGGCAAGAGGCACTGCTTAAGGTGAGTTATAGAATAAATAGATTTTGCCTCAAAAGCAAAGAGGAGAGAAACAAATATTTGTTTCTCTCCTCTTTGCTTTGATTTTTGCCTCTCAGCCTTGCTATCTACAAGGCAGGTCAATCCCTGCTAACCCTGCCACACTCAGCCTCGCTGTAGGAACTATTCACCGAATGCACTCTCACACTCTTCATCGGAGGCATATAGGCGGTGCAACTCGGGGTCAAGCGCGACTTGAGGCTTGACGCGATGTTTTTTCGCCTCCTCGAAAGTCATCGTCGGATTTTCCCATTTGAGGTCTTTGGAAGCGAGCATGATGTCGAAAAAGCGGATATTGGGCGTAACTCCCGCCATCTCTTCATTACCCGGTCCAACAGCGGTTACCAGCACATGATCCGAGGTATGATTTCCACTTGTCCATGTCACTTTGGTATGGTTACCCAGAGCCATTGCAAGTGCCGCATTCGGGCTTTTGTGAAATTGGGACAGAGCAAATGGGGACTTGCCCTTGATGGCAGCGGCAACACCCTTCGCTTCGGCATCGGTAAAGGTGACGCCAAGTTTTGCGTTCACAACATCGCGCACTTGAGCAGAGGAGGGAGTTGTCCCGATTGCCTTGAAGATTGGAGCGTAGCTTGACTCCATCCCGGAAAGATGTTTGAGTCCTGACGTACTGTCGATATACTCCTCACCCGCTCCGTTGAGGGAGGGACCACCGCACGCATGATCGGCGGTGATAATGACCAGCGTTTCCTTGTCTTTGAGAGCGAATTCTACGGCGACTTTGACCGCTTCCTCGAATGCCATCTGATCATAAAGCATCGCGGCTAAATCGTTGCCATGTGCGCCGTGATCCACTTTGCCGCCTTCAATTTGGAGCAGGAACCCTTTGGGAGAATCTTTGAGGTTTTCAATCGCTGTTCGCGCCATCTCTGCAAGCGTCGGCTTTGTCTCTTGATACTCGGCGTTGTGCCTCTGATCCACGGTGAAAGGCAGATGCGTATCGTGAAAAATGCCCAAGATTTTTGCGGATTTGGCTCCATCAAGCAGTTCTTTGCGGGTCGTTGCGATATTGTAGCCCGCCTGTCTGAATTCGGCATAGAGGTCTTTTTTGTCGGGGCGCAGTGTCGGCGAAAAGAATTTTGCACCGCCGCCTAAAAGCACATCCACGCCGCTTTTGAGATACTCTTCGGCGATAAGCCCTTCAAAGTCACGCTCGATACAGTTGACCGCGAACCCTGCGGGAGTGGCATGGGTCATTGTCGTGGTTGTCACCAAGCCGCACCGTACTCCTGCTTCGCTCATTAGACTCGTCAGAGTGCGAAGTTGGGTTTTGTCGGGAAACATATTGATCTGACCATTCCAGATATGCCTTCCTGAACCCCACGCGGAACTTGCCGCCGCCGAATCGGTGACAAGGGAGTTCAGTGAGCGCGTGTCTTGAAGCCCACTCGTTGCATACTCCTCATCGAGCAATGTTGACCAATAAGAGCGGTGACCATGAACGATCTGTTGATACTGATCAACCATCGTCACGACTTGAATCGCCATGCCGTCCGCCACACAGAAAATAATGTTTTTTGGCTTTTGACCGGGCTTGTTGTTTTGGCTGCGAGCAGGAAAACTCAATGCTCCGGCAAAGAGACTTGCCGCCCCTGAGCCGAAGAGAGATCGACGCGAAAATTTCATGGTGTTATTATGTACCTCTGATCTGAAAATGGATGCAGAGAATAATTCTACCCGTTGTACTTTAAGGGATTGTTAAATCTCACTCAATCCAAACCAAAAGAGGGCAGAGATTTTCAGTTCGCAGGAGCGTTCTGCGCGTGGTCTGCTTCCAACCGGAGCATTTCATAGAGCCGAGCCGCAAGAAGACACCCCGCTATCGGAGCAAAAAAATACACCCAATAAACAGATAAATTTTTGCCTCCCGCGAACAACAGAGGACCTAACGAACGCGCCGGATTCATACTGCCGCCTGAAACGGAACCGGCAAGCAGCACATTGAGGACAACCGTCAAGCCGATAGATAAGCCCGGAACAGTTCCGCTTACGCGCTTATCTGTGGCAACCGCCATAATTACCAGCATCAGAATGAAGGAGATAATAATTTCCATTCCGAATGCCGCGAACACCGAACCGCTCGGAGAATGCGTTCCTGCGCCGCCGCCAAAGAGCAGCGCACAGACTCCTGCCGCAAAAATTGCCCCCGCAAACTGAGACGCCCAATAGGGCAGAATCGCTTGACGCGGAAACCGTCCGGCAACGGCAAATCCTAACGTCACTGCGGGGTTGAAATGAGCCGCACAAATTGGTCCCAAAGCGTAGATCATCGCCGTCACAGGTAAGCCGGATGCCCACGCCGCCGCCATCAAACCCGGTTCGCCGCCGGAGAGTTTGCCCGTCGAACCCAAGGCGACGGGCGCAAAAACAATTACAAACGTACCAATAAACTCCGCAAGACAGCGTTTTTGCAGCAATTCAGGATTCACGCTTTTGTCTCCATCGTGTCTAATAGAGCGACAATTTTCTCCCGAATTTGATCCCGAATGGCGCGAACTGTTTCGATAGTTTGCCCCTTTGGATCGTCCAAGCCCCAATCTTCGGAGAGAACAATACGAGCAGGGCAAGCGTCGGCGTCTACTCCGCAACCCATTGTGATCACCTTGTCGGCACTGTCCGCCATTTCCTGCGTAAGATGTTTGGGAAATTGACCACGCATCGAAATTCCGATCTCTTCCATGACGGTTTCGGCGACGGGATTAATTTTCTCTCCGGCAATCGTTCCCGCCGAGAGTCCAACCACATTGAGACCGCGCTCTTTCGCCAGAGCATTGGTGAAGGCTTCCGCCATTTGGGAGCGTCCTGCATTGTGGACACAGACGTAGAGAAGAGTTTTCATGATAAGTTTCTTTCGCAATATTAGACCTCTTGCAAGAGTCGTGTACAAGAACGTACCCGACTCAAAAACAGTCGTCCTGCGGACGAAATTCCCCTGC
>CAZPZP010000115.1:0-8798 GCA_964591025.1 uncultured Chthonomonadaceae bacterium | reverse complement strand
GACTACTCAAAGTCAAGGACGACAAATATCTGCAAAGGCTCGCCGACGACATGAAACTCTCCGGCGCGAAAATCTTCCTGCGATTCGCCTCCGAGATGAATGGCGACTGGACAAAATACTATAAAGACCCTAAACTGTATCGCGAAAAGTTTCGTCTCATTTATAAAGTCATGAAGCGACGCGCCCCGAATGTTGCCCTTGTCTGGTGTCCCTTTCAGAGTCCCACGCGCCTGATTCCCTCCTACTATCCCGGCGACGACGCGACGGATTGGGTCGGCATCAATCTCTACAGCGTGACCTATCACAACAACAGTCTCAGCCGTCCTGCCGAGGAAGAGCATACCAGTGATTTGCTCCGTTATGTCTATAAACGCTATGCCGCCAAAAAGCCGATGATGATCGGCGAATATGCCGCCACGCACTATGCCGCCATCGAAGGCAGACCGCGCCCCGACTTCGCCATGCGGAAGATTTTGACCCTCTACAGTTCGCTGCCGCGTGTCCTGCCACGCATCAAGTGCATCAACTATTTCGACAGCAACAATATCCAGTTCGTTGCCAACCGAGCGTACAACAACTACAGCGTGACCGACGATCCGCTTGTCAATGCCGCGTATCGGTGGTCAATCTCTCATCCCTATTTTCTTGCGTCTCCCGATAGCCCCGTCTCCGAACCTGTCCCGATGCCTGTCCGAAAAGGCGAATTGCTGAAAGGCAAAGTGCGGCTTTCGTGTTGGGCGCGTACTCCGTCCGACAGGCTCAGAGTCGTGTATAAAGTGGATGGAACTCCGATCTATCGCGCCGAACGCCCTGACCTCTGGGAGTGCATCTGGGACGCGGGAAGCGTCACGCCCGGCAAACATACCCTCTCGTTGCTCGTTTACGATATGCAGGGACGCCTCGCCGCCTCGCAAACCCTCTCTGTCACGACGGCGCGATGAGTGACAGAGGTACAAGAACGTATCTGCTGAAAAACAGGCGTCCTACGGACGCGCACCGCAAAGTTACTGCATCACTTCAAGCCAATATGCCAACAAAACCCTCATAGTGAAAACCGACACGTGCCAAGTGGAGATTTTCGTCCGTAGGACGACTGTTTTTTAGACGGGTACGTTTCTGTACCCGAATAACCCTCTTGCATTTTCCTGTTCCCTATATCGGGGTACACTATCCGTATGCTGCCGCCCATTCACGAACGCAACAACGAATTGCTTCGCAAGCCGCCGACTGCGATAACACGCCGCCGTATCTTGCGTCGTTTGTGCCGTCTGTTTACGGTTTCGGTGTGCGCGTTTGGCGGTCTTTTCGTTCTCATTAGCCTGTATTGGGAGGTTCCCGCCGTGCCTTTGCCGCCCCTGCCGCTCGCCTATCACTTTATTCCTTCGCCGAATATCAATGACCGTCCCAACCCCGAAGATGTCTCGTGCGTCGTCCTGCATTCCACAGTGATACCGACAACGGAGGACACGGTTCGGGTATTTCTCGACACCAAAACGCAAGTCTCGGCGCATTTCGTAGTCGGCAAAGACGGGCAGGTGATTCAGATGGTTCCCATCGAAAAGCGAGCGTGGCACGCCGGAGAATCGATCTTGGAAGGACGCCCGCGAGTCAACGAACTCAGCGTCGGAATCGAGATGGTCAATCTCAACGACGGCACCGATCCCTATCCCGACGCCCAAGTTCACGCCGTCGCAGGAATCATCCGGTTTCTGCGCTCGCGCTATGAGATACCCGACTCGCGGATTGTCTCGCACGCACAAATTGCCCTGCCCGCCGGACGCAAATCCGACCCTGCAAACTTCGATTTTGCGCGTCTCTTTCGGCTCGCAAAGGAGGAATGAATGCCTGACAAGACAATTCAGCCTTATACGTTCGAGATCAACGAGAGTGACGGGCAGCTCGCCATTCCTATGGAGGAACCGCCGCTTGAAGAGGGATTAAGCCCTGCTCTCAATGATGCACTGCGCGGATTTTTGCAGCATCTCAAACTCGCCAAAGGTTCGGCAGGGCATACGGTTCGGGCGTATCGCGCCGACATCGCACAGTTTTTAGGCTATGTTGAGACCAGTGCTGAACTCGCGGGTGATCTGCATCTTGTCGAGCGCAAACATATCCGCGCTTATATGGCGGATTTGCAGCAGGGCGAGTATAAGAGGGCGTCGCTGGCACGGAAACTTGCGTCCTTGAAAGCCTTTATGCGCTGGTCGAAAAAACAGGGCTATATCGAGGGCGATCCTGTAATCGGCGTCATTACAATCAAACAGGAAGAGCGGATTCCGCAGTTCTTGCGTATCCGCGAAGTCGAAACCCTCCTCGATGCCCCCGATTTGACGACACCCGACGGCTTGCGTGACAAGGCTTTGATGGAAATGCTGTATGCTTCGGGAATGCGGGCGGGCGAGGCGCAATCTCTCAACGTCAATGACCTCGACCTCACCGAAGAGGAAATCCATATCAAGCACGGCAAAGGCAACAAAGAACGAATCGCTCTTTTGGGACCGGCGGCGGTTCAGGCATTACGCGACTATATCAATCTCGGACGCTCGGAACTTGCGGCACGCAATGACGGCACGCCCGACCCTGCTGTTTTTCTCAACAAATTCGGGCGGCGGCTCTCGGATCGCGGCATTCGGCGTACCTTCGACAAGTATTTCAAAGTGGCATCGGAGCGACTGAAAACCACGCCCCATACCATGCGGCACTCGTTCGCGACTCATCTGCTCGACAACGGCGCAGATTTGCGGGCGGTACAGGAACTTCTTGGTCACGCGCATTTAGTCACAACGCAAATCTATACCCATGTGACAACGGAGCGAATGAAGGCGGTTTACGATAAAGCGCACCCCCGCGCCGAAGAAGAGTGAGAACCTCACTTTTCTCTCCCTCACCCCCCGACCCCCTCTCCCGAACAAGTCCGGGCAGAGGGGGAGTCTCAGATTTGGGGTTCTTTCTCCCCTCTCCTCCGAAGAATGAGGGAACAGGGAGAGGGGCGGGGGTGAGGTAAAGCAAGTAATCCCTGTACAGACGCGCAATTTCCATAATCAAGGCAGGAAAGCGGGCGGCGAATGGCGAAATTGCGTTCCGTATCTGCTCCTATATTGAGCGTAAAATCCAAAGTTTGTTTTGTGCGTTTATTTGCAAAGAGAGCATTATGGGATTGATCAAGGATTTTCGAGAGTTTATTGGTACGGGCAACGCGATTGATCTCGCGGTGGGTATCATCATCGGCAGTGCCATGACGACGATTCTCAAGTCGCTTGTAGATGAACTCGTTGTGCCATTGACAGGTTTGCTTGGCAAGTTGGACTTGGCGAATAGCTACACTGTTCTTAAAGGAACTGTCAAAGAGGGAATGCCGCTCGCGGAAGTCCGCAAGCTCGAAGGCGTAGTCGCTCTTGGTTGGGGACAATTTCTTACTATTCTTGTCAATACCATGATTCTGGCGTTTGTGGTGTTTTTGGTGGTACGCTCGATCAACAAATTGAGACGAACACAAGCCAACGAATCTCTGATTGCCCATCCGCCCGCGCCTCCTGCCGATGTTGCCCTTCTCGCCGAAATCCGCGACCTGCTCAAAACGCGCCCGGTATAACGAAGAGGGGGAGAAAAAACCAATGCAAATGCGATCCACGAAAGAACACGAAAAGAACACGAACATTTATTCCATAAACTCTTGGAATGCTTTCGTGATATTTCGTGTTCTTTCGTGGATCATTGTTTTTGTTTGTGGTACGGCGATTGCTCAGAAGGCTCCGACCAAGCCAGTCACGAAGCCGCCTGTTGAAAAGCCGAAGATCGCGGTCAAGATTAAGCCCGTTGCGCCCGATGAACGCGATTTGTTGTTTTCGGGCGGCAAAGTGCTTCAGATTTCTATTGAGTTGACCAACGAATCGCTGGAATCACTGCGGCGTGACGGGCGCAAATATGTCTCGGCAACGCTCAAGGAAGGCGTCAAGATTTATGGCAAAGTCGCTGTTCATTTGCGCGGGGCGGCGGGCAGCACGCGCAGCATTGACGACAAGCCCGGACTGACCTTGAATATGGACAAGTTTGTGGACGGGCAGAAGTTTCATGGCATGGACAAATGGTATCTGACCAATTCCGTGCAAGACCCGACTTATGCAAATGAGTTAGTATGCGGGGAAATGTTTCGAGAGGCGGGCGTCCCGGCGGCGCGGTTTGCCCATGCGATTGTGGAGATCAACGGGCGCAAGCGCGGACTGTACTGCATCAAAGAAGGTTACGACTCGGTTTTCTTCAAGCGGTACTTCGGCAACGGGAACGGCAATTTTTATGACGGTGGTTTCCTTCGCGATATTGACCAGCCGCTCGAACTGAACGCCGGCAAAAATGACGTGCCGGAACAGACCGACCTCAAAGCATTGCTCAAAGCCGCTAACGAGAATGATCCGGCAGAACGCTTTAAGAAGATGGAAATTTTGCTCGATATGGAGCGGTTCCTCTCATATCTGGCAATGACGACAATTACCGATGATTGGGACGGTTATGCCCGCAATCGCAACAATTATCGCATTTACCATGACCCAAAGCGAAACAAAATCGTATTTATTCCATCTGGAATGGATCAGATGTTTCGCAATCCGAGTAGTTCCGTGATGCCGGGCTATGGGGGACTTGTGGCGCGGCGATTGATTGAGACGCCCGAAGGCAAACGGCGATATTTGGCGCGTCTGCGCCAAGTGATACAAACCGTCTCTAAGCCGGAAGTGCGTATCAAGCGGTTGGAGGTATTGGAGGCACAATTGAAGCCCTCATTGACTTCCGTAGATCAAGGGGCTGGCAACGATTATCCCAATCGCATCAATGAATTCAAGCGGGCGATTCGGGAGCGGGCGAAAAGCCTCGTGGAACAACTCAAGTCACAACCGACGAACTAAATGAGACGTTGACATAAATCTTTCTGCCGCATTGTATCAGTTTCTCGGTTTGTTGTCCTGCCGAGAGTAAGAAGGCGGGTGCGAATCAAATTTAGGGCAGTAGAGGTTGTGCGGGTACGCGAAGAGTTTCGGGAGTGTGCGTCTGAAAGACGCTTGTTTTTTCCAGACGGGGGTTTTCAACCTCCGGTGCGAGAGGTGAGTTGTTAAGGCAAACGGAGTGCCGGCGATCCTTTTGGATACAGTTTATGGTTCAGTTTTTCCGGCAGGTAGTTGCGCGTTACAAAGTCGGTGTCGTGATACGGCGCATGACAGGCGACACACGTTTCTAATTTGCCGGTTTTGAGTGTTTTCTGTCCTGTGCCGTCCATCACGCTGTATTCCCAATCGCCGCCTTCGGGAAAGTAGCCTTTTTCGCGTTTTCGCATCGTCGTGAGCAGTTCCGGCTTGGGATATGGCGGCTTGCCCTTCCACTTAGCGAGGTGCGTTTTTGCTTCTTTCGAGGTCGGCAGTTTCTCTTTTACAATCACCGTTCCCACAGGAAATTTCGGCTTGACTTGTGTCAGCATCGCCGTCTTGCCGACAGCGTTGACATAGACAACGAAAAACTTCCCTGAGTGCGGATCGTTAAACCGAAGTTTTTGGAGTTTTGGCGAGTCGGCGCACATCATCGAAACCCATGAAGACATTTGGAGCGGCTTGGGATTGACTTGCGTCCAACCCCGATAATCCGTCACCCCCTTTTCAGACTGTGCCTGTGCTGTCCAAAGGGGGGCAAGTACCAATGCAGTAGTACCAAAAATCAGAACGAATCGTCGTTTCATTGCGTCTCCCTTTTGAGTATAACCTTTTTGACGTGCGGATGAGGCAAAAAGATAACAAGGGAAACCGATCAAATACGCCGAATATCAAGACAGCAGAGGAATCTTGCGGGTTTGTGCCGCATATCACCTAACCGCACAAAACTCACAGAAACGAAATATGGGAATGTGCAGTCTAATTCCCACGTAGAATAAAATAATCATCCACAACGCATCCGCGTTTTCCGTTCGATATAAGGACTTTCAATCACGATGAAAAAAATTTCCTCTCTTCTTCTTTGCTCGACGCTGGGAATTTCGGTCATTGCGGCAGGCACTGCTCTTCAGGCGCGGCGTGATCATGCTCCCCTCGGCAGTACTTATGTCAATACCAGCGGTCTCAAGGAGATCGCATATACACCCGCACAAGGCGCGATCAATGCCGAGGACGCCAATATTACCCGCGTCATGGCGCAGTTGCTTACGCAGAGCCACTATAATAAACTGCCAATCGATGAAACCGTTTCCGGCAAACTTTTTGATCGCTTCGCCGAGACGCTCGATCCCCTGCGAATGTATTTTCTCGCAAGCGATATTCAAGAGTTCGAGCCGCAGCGCAAAAGTTTAGGCAAGTTGATTGTCAACGGCGATACCACCATTGCCAACGTGATGTTCGCCCGCATGATGGAGCGTTCCGGGCAGCAGCAGGACTATGTCAAGAAATTGCTGACGGAAGAGAAATTCACCTTCGATACCAATGAGACTTACTTGTTTGATCGCAAAAAAGCCGCCCGTCCCAAAGATATGACCGAAGCCGAAGCGTTGTGGCGGCAGCGATTGCGCTACGAGTATTTGCAGGAAAAACTCAACAAGAAAACCCCCGAAAAGATCGTTGACACCTTGACGAAACGCTATGCCCGCACCGCTCGCGCTCTCAGTGAATTAGACAAAGACGACGTGCTGGAATTCTATCTGACTTCGCTTGCACACGTTTACGACCCGCACTCCGATTATATGGGTAAAGCGCAGGTCGCCAATTTTAATATCAGCATGAGTTTGCAGGTCTTCGGGATCGGGGCGCAGTTGATCGGTGAAGACGGTTATTGTAAAATTGCCGAATTGACGCCCGGCGGTCCCGCACAACGCAGCAGCAAACTCAAACCCGGTGATCGCATTGTTGCCGTTGCTCAGGGCGAGGGCGAGATGGTAGACGCCGTAGACATGAAGGTAGATAAAGTCGTCGAGATGATTCGCGGTCCCAAGGGAACAAAAGTGCGTCTTTCGGTGCTTCCTGTGGGTGCGGAGGATACTTCGGTTCGCAAGGAAGTCGTGATCATTCGCGAACAGGTTAAACTCGAAGATCAAGCCGCCAAAGCCAAAATTATCGAGACAACCAATGCCAACGGAACAGCGCGACGGTTGGGCGTAATTCAGCTGCCGTCGTTTTATGAGGATATGGATAATCGCGGCGGCGAACACCGCAGCACCGCTGCCGATGTCACCAAACTGATCCGCAAACTGAAAGCCGAAAAAGTCGAAGGCATCATTCTTGATCTGCGGAACAACGGCGGCGGCTCGCTTGCCGAAGCGATCAAGACCAGCGGGCTGTTTATCAAAAAAGGTCCGATTGTTCAGGTCAAAGACTATGATGGCGAGATTCGGGTGGACGACGATCCCGATCCTTCTGTAATTTATGATGGTCCGATGATGGTGCTGACGGGCAAAACCAGTGCTTCTGCGTCCGAAATTTTGGCGGGTGCGATGCAGGATTATGGTCGCGCCGTGATGGTGGGCGACAGTTCGACCTATGGCAAGGGAACAGTGCAAGCCATTCTCGATCTTGCCCCGATCATGAAACGCTACAATATCAAGGCAGCGAATCCCGGAGCCTTGAAACTGACGATTCAGAAGTTCTATCGGGCAGGCGGTTCTTCCACGCAGCTCAAGGGTGTTGTGCCGGACATCATTCTACCGTCACTGTTCAATGTGTCGGAAATCGGTGAGAAGTATCTGGAGGCACCTTTGGCATGGGACACTGTGCCGAGTGCGAAGCCGGAAAATCTCAATCGAGTTCAACCCTATCTCGCTCAACTCAAGAAGCGTTCCGATACGCGCTTGGTGACGGACAAGGATTTCGTGTACTTGCGCGGCGAGGTTGAGCGTTACAAAAAGTTGATGGGCGAAAAGAGTGTTTCGCTCAATGAAGCAGTACGTCTGAAAGAGAAGCAAGAATCGAAGGCGCGTGCCGATGCTCACAAGAAAGAGCTGCTGGCACGTTCTGAACCGAAAGACAAGGTTTACGATATTACGCTGGCATTGGCGGACAAGCCCGGACTTCCCGCGCCGACCCCTTATAAAGACCAGACTGCAAAGCCGAAAACCAACCGCATCGATCCCGAAGCCGAAGAGACCCCCGACGAGGTGACAGCACCGAATATAGACATCGCTTTGGGTGAGGCACAGCGCATCTTCGCCGATTATCTGGGACTGTTGCCCAACAGTGCCAAGAATTCGGTTGCCAAAACCAAATAATTGCTGATTGACGCCCAAAGGTTTCAACGGACTAAACTCCGTCGCTCGGTGACGTTCCGCCGAGTGTGCTTCGCACTCGATTCCACTTGAAAAGGTATCGTGTCCGTAGGACACTCAGACGGAGGCTCCAAGCGACGGAGTTTAGTCCGTTGTATGAGGGATGTTTGCTCTATTTTTAGCAAGGGAGAGATCGCGATGAAATTGAGTGAAGTGTTCGATTGTCAAGTGTAGACTTTGACGCAATTTCCCGATTTGCTCCAAAAGAACCACTGCTTTTCTCTGCTGGTGTCGCGGCGCAGTGATCGGCGCGTTCCGGCGTTGTGGCTCAGTGCGGGCAAGCCAAAATTGGGCTGGGGCTGGAATGGAAATCCGCATAAATGGCTGGGTCAGGGAAACACCCTCTCCCATACTTGGGAGAGGAGAGAGCAATCTTTGTTCGTGTCCGAATGGACGCTCGTCCGCAGGACACCGAGGCGGATACTTTCAGTACCCGCTCATGGGCATAAGGTGAGCTACTCACTCACCTCTCGCAGCGGGTACTGAAAGTACCCGGCAACAAAGTACAAGCGTC
>CAZPZP010000114.1:0-8829 GCA_964591025.1 uncultured Chthonomonadaceae bacterium | reverse complement strand
TGAATTGTTGCTGTCCAAATCTCGTTGCTGAGAGTTTGCCTTTTGTGCGGGCATTTTAAATACCCGGCACGATGGCGTTCCACCGTGCTTGGCACTCAAAAACCAATGCACGATTTGGAAGCCCCCTGAGTTCCAACAGGTCAGACAAACTCCGCCGCAATGGTATTGACAAACAGCAGCCCCGCCGAAGTGACGCGCAGTATTCCGTTTTCGATCTCGATCCAATTCCGCGCTGTCAAGCGGGCAATTTCGGGCGCAAATCGTTCGCGCACATCCACGCCGAAACGCTCTTCCATCTCTGCCAAATTTATTCCTTCGCGCAAGCGCAATCCGAGCATCAGGGTTTCGCCGAGCGTCTCGTCCGCCGTCAATGCCTCCGTTTCAACGGTCAAATCGGCTCCAGCCCTAACCTTTTCGACATAGCGTTTGGGAAGGCGTTCGCGCTTGAAGCGGCGTCCATCGAGATAGGACACTGCCCCTGCTCCGACGCCCAAATACTCGCCGTTATGCCAATAGGTCAGATTGTGGCGGCAGCGAAAGCCGGGACGCGCAAAGTTGCTCACTTCGTAATGTTCATAGCCGTTTGCGGTCAATCTCTCGATGCAATGCAGGTACATTTCGGCTTCGGTGTCCTCGTCGGGCAGGGACAATTTGCCGCCGGTATGGAGTCGCTCGAAGCGGGTTCCGGGTTCGAGGGTCAGAGCATACAGCGAGATATGAGGCAGGTTGAGTTCGAGGGCGCGGGTGAGAGTCGAGTCCCAAAGTTCGGGCGTCTGTCCGGGCAAACCGAACATCAAATCGAGGCTGAGATTGACGAATCCGGCGGATTGTGCGGCGCGAACCGCGTTCTCAGCGTCATCGGCGGAATGGAGCCTGTCCATTGTCGCGAGCAGTCGGTTATCGAACGCTTGGACGCCGATACTTAAGCGGTTGAACCCGGCATCCCGCATTCGGGCAAACTGTTCGGCATCGCTGGAATTGGGATTTGCTTCGCTGGAGATTTCCGCGTCGGGCGCGACGTTGAATTCCGTTCGGATGGTCGTCAGAATCTGCGCCAATTGTTCGGCGGAAAGAAAAGTCGGCGTGCCGCCCCCAAAGAAAATGGTCTTGACCCGATACTCATTTTTGAGCGGCGGCGCGGACAGCCGAAGGTCGTCACAGATCGCCGCAACGGTTTCGTCAACAATGGCGTTTTGCGCCTGTTCGACATGAACATTGAAGTCGCAATACGCGCAGTGCCGCACACAAAACGGGATATGAACATAGACCGCGAGGGAGTTGCTCACTTGGATTTGATTTTCTCTCTGCAGCCCCTGTATTCCATGCTAGACAGAAGCCATTTCCGGTTTAGTTTGTTGCAACGGAGTGTTAAACGCAAGAATGATGTCTTTCCAATCTACGCCGGATGTCGCTAACTCTGTCGCAAATCCTTCTTCGGTCATGTCCTCCTCGATACGAATTTTTCCATCACTGAGGCGAACATGAAGTTTTGTATAGTGTGTAAATTTGCCGCGAGTCCAGCCGTATCGTAAGAGCAGATAGTGGTCTCGCTCTGTGTCGAAAACGCAATCCACTTCCTCACCCGGAACGGGTTGACTTTTCATTAAATCTGCCTGTTCTTGCATCAGCTCCATCACTAAACGGCGATATTGGTTTAGTTTATCCATTGTTCAACCACCTCCTCATCGGTATCTACTACAACAAGAGACAACTGATAATCAGCGACAATTTTCTGAAACGATTTACGAACGAATAATCGGTCATAAGAGGTTTTATCTACAGCCAAATAGAGACGCTCATCGGGAGCAACCGAACTGAGATAACTGCGATAAACTTGATATTGTCCTAAAGCTTCTTCCAAGCGATGCATCGGTGAAGGTCCGGTAAATTCTTTGATCTCGATCACCAACGCACGCCGAATTTTCCCTTGGGCATCCTGTTTCTCTACGCGCAAATCGGCGTAGACATCGGCATCTTCATAGACAATACGGTACGGATCATCGGTGATATTCCAGCCGTCTTTTTGCAAGGCGTTTTTAACAGCATCATGAATGGCATCTTTGCGCGGCATTTGATTTTTCTCTACTCCCACTTGTCCAAGCCGAGCAGTTTGCAGCCCAATGGAGTGAGTTCGGCGGTGGTTCCGCGTTTCTGCTCAATTTCTCGCGGGTCGCCGGGAAAGATAGAGTTGCCGGGAGGCGTGTGATTGCGCCATTGAGCGATACGGCTTTCTCGTTGCGCGACGTTGTCATACTGCGCGGGGTGCATGGCGATATACTGCGAAAAGCGCGGACGGTTCGAGACATTCTGCCCGTTGCCGTGTGCCAGCGTCATATCCCAAATTACGAAGTCGCCCGCTTTGCCGGGGATCGGCATATTGGTCAAGCCAGTCAAATCAGGAATACGCGGGTTGCGGTCTGCTGGCTGTGTCTTAATCCACTCCTCCAATTGCTCCCGATGCAAGCCGGGAATGCACTGAAATCCGCCCATATTCGCGTCGGTATCCGCCAAATACAGTACGCCCTGAAACCCTTGCGGGAGCGGCTTGACAGAAGTATCGCAGTCCCAATGCGTGAAACCCTTGTGATCATAATCGGGATGTTCGGGATGGCGCGGCGGCTTCATTCCGACGCGGTCAAACGTCACCCACAAATCGGGACGCCCCCACAGGTCGGCAAACACTGAATAGAGGTCGGGATTCTGGCGGTTTTTCCACTGTGCGGGATGCTGATACATCTCGATCATTCCGCCCGGCAAGAGCGGTTTGCGATACCAATCATCGGGGTCGCCGGGGTTCATCTCCAAAAACTCGAAAATCGCGTCAATCACGGCGTCGCAGTCGGCTTTCGGGATCAGCTGGTCGAATTTGATATAGCCGTTTTTATGGAAAAACGTCTCTTCTTCCGGCAAAAGCGTTCTCATCATACTTCTTTTTCCTTTGATTCAGATGTTGCGCGGGGCGATTGCACCACATGAAACGGTCAAAAGTGAATAGCGGAGCGTTGGGTGGTGGGCTTCCTCGTAGAATTGATGACCACGCCCAACTTGCAGGAAATGGCTCATGAACCCATAACCGTCATTCTGTCCTAATCTTGCGTGTCTGTCAAGGGGCAAAGAAGGCGTAAGCAATCTGCGCGTTCATCACGGTAGAGAGATCAATATCTTCTTTGGGGGTGTCGGCGTCAAAACAGAGAGCGTCGAGAACACGCACCTTGTTGCCCGCACCGAATGCCGATCCTTCGACATTCAAGGGCAGGTCATCGTATTCCTGCCCGAATTGTCGGTATGGGTGCGAATCAAATTGAGGGCGGTAGAGGTTGTGCGGGTGTTGAAAACACCCGTCAACAAAACGATGCGACTTTTTGGGGGAAGCAAAAGGAACATTTTCGATGTTTGCCCGTCCTATATGCGGTTTTCCACAAGCGAGCCATCAACATTTACGTCATAACCAACAACGACGCACTAAGGAGACACAGTCCCATGATGGACGAACAGGATTTTACGTACACACCGGATTGGGCGCGAGACGCCGTATTTTATCAAATCTTCCCGGATCGGTTCGCCATTGCCGCAGACGAGGAAGGCGCGAAAGCCCAACCCGTTCCCGCCAGTGACGATCTCGGCGTCGCACTCGGCGGCAATCTCGCCGGAATCACCGCACAATTAGGTTATCTCAACGATTTGGGCGTCAATGCCCTCTACCTCAATCCCGTGTTTGAATCGCAAAGTTATCACGCTTATGACACCACCAACTATGAAAAAGTAGACGGACGTTTCGGCACGGACGAATCGCTGATCCGCCTGATTGACAAGGCGCACGACTTGGGAATGCGCGTTATCTTAGACGGCGTATTCAACCATTGCGGCGACGCGCATCCCATGTTTCAAGATGTTTTAGAGAAGGGCGAAGAGTCGGAGTTCAAGGACTGGTTTTTTATCAAGAGTTTCCCGGTCAATCAAGCCGAACCCAATTATGAGATGTTCGGCGAGTTCGGCGGAATGCCCAAATGGAATCTCAATAAGCCGGAATGTCGCGAGTATCTTCTCGGAACGGTGGAGTCGTGGCTGGAAAAGTCGGGCGTAGACGGCTGGCGGCTCGATGTCAGTGATGAACTCGCTCCCGACTTCCTGCGGGACTTTCGGGAGCGAGTCCGTGCTTTGCGCCCCGATGCCTACATTGTCGGCGAAAACTGGAACCCTGCCGGTGAATATCTTCAGGGCGATATGCTCGACGCCACGATGAACTATCCTTGGCGTGGAGCCGTCTTGGATTTCTTCGCAAAAGGAGAAATTTCTGTTTCAGAATTGGAAGGCAGACTCGCGGAATTGCGCCAAAAATATCGCCTCGAAGCCTCTGCGGTTCAGTTTAATCTGCTCGGCAGTCACGACATCGAGCGTCTGCGGATGGCGTGCGGCAACGAACTCTGGCGCGAACGTCAGGCGATTTTGTTCCAAATGACCTATCCCGGCACGCCCTGCATCTACTACGGCGAAGAGATCGGAATGATCGCCAGCACTGACCCAGATAACCGCTACCCGATGCTCTGGAACCCGAAACAGTGGGATACCGACCTGCTCGACTTCTATCAAACCGTTCTTGCCACGCGGCGCGACCATAACTGTCTGAGGCGCGGCATCTATGACCCGATTGTGATCGACGATGAGAATCGCGTTTTCGGCTTTTTGCGTGCCGACGAAGAAGAGCGCGTTCTGGTGCTGTTCAACCAGAGCGACGCACCGCAAACCGTCGGCATATCAACCGAAGCATTGGGCGAGGTAGAACTGCACGACTGGCTTGGAACCGACATCGCCATCAAACTCCAAGACGACTGCTGGCTGATCCAACTTCCCGAACATAGCATCGCCCTCATCGGCGCATAACCCGCAAAATTTCAGGCAGTGTCATTCCCGTATACAAAGTGTCACTGTCTGAAAAATCTTTTCCATTTGCTCGTCAGATAGTTCGCCAAGATGATCCACAAAACGCAGTGTTGAGATTGAGCGTGTTTGGAAGCCATCTGCACCAGAAACTTTCAATAAACCATTTTGTGCGTTGGGTTCGATACGGCTTATCCACAATCTTAACGCATAAGGGACTTACGAAAAAATCATTCTTCCACTCTCATCGGGCGACTAAAGTCACTGCTGTAAAGGCGCGAAGGCGGACTTCGCGGGCTGGAAGATTTATTTTATCGCGAGTCCCTAACGCTCTTTCCAGTCGGTAAGTGGAACAATAATCCGCAATGCCAATATTCCGACATCAGCGTTCGATAGGACAACGCACGGTCGCGTTTTACCGATTTCATCGCCAACAGTGGGATTGAGATGCACACGCCAAACTTCGCCACGTTTAGGATTAATACTCAAAGAAATCTTCTCCATCAAGGGCTGTGAACGCAGTTAATTCGCGTTCTGCCGCAGGAAGTGCGAGGTCGGCGGCGTAGTCGGGAGCGGCTTCTTCGGCGGCTTTGCGGAGAATACGACTCTGCTCCTCACGGGGCAGGGCAAAAAACGCATTGAGGTCATACTCTTTTGGAGGCAGTTCGCGTTCCAGTAGATTTAGTACCCAATCCGCTGGTTCGACTCCTTGCTGCTGTGCTTCGCAGTTCAGTCGCTGTTCCATTGCAGGAGCCAAGTCTATCGTTAATTCCATAGGTACAGGTTTCCTTTCTCAAGCGAAATGCAGGGTTATCGAGAGCGTAGTCGGAAGGCATCGCCCACTGCCCATCCGAATAAAACCGTTGGAAGCAGCACATTGCCGCCAAACAACAATGTGTTCATGGCAGAATTCGTATGCAGTCCGGCGTGGAGCAGAATGAGGAAAATCGTCAGCCCGAACGCCCGCATGACCGATGGCGAAAAGCGATTGCGGGCAAACCCGATGCCGATATAGATCAGGAACGCGGCGTAAAACCAAATTACAGAGAACAATGCCAGCAATATTCCTAAAGTGACGGGCGTATTGCGCTCTTCCTGCTCCGGTGTACGCGAGAATAGTTCATCAACAATCGGGTGCATTCCGCCGTTGATCGCCAGCAGAAGTCCGCCTAAAACTCCATTGAGAAGCAAAGCAGCGATCAGCGGCATTGACCAGTTGGCAATTGGCGGAAGAATATGCGTCGGCTGTCCCGGATTGTTATAGAGAAAGGCACTGATAATGCCGACGAGAATCAGTACGACGCCGGACGTGACAATAAGAAGAGTCTCCTGATGCGTTCCGGCGAAATCGTCCCATTTGGTATCCACAGGGCGCGTCACTGTTGGAGTAGGGCGATTCGACTGTCCGCTCAATCGCTCCAATTTTGTCTGCACGCTGAAATTGCGCGGGTTGAACTGCGCCGCGTAGGAATACGCAGTGACCGCGCTTTCGGTGCGTCCGCGCTTGACGTAAATATCGCCTAAAATCTCATGAGCGACGGCACTGCGCCGGTCAATCATCAGAATCTGCCCGCACAGGTCTTCGGCTTCGCGATACCGGCGGTTGATATAGGCGAGCTGCGCCTCGGCAATCAACCGCTCGACGGTTCCAAAGGTGCTTGTGGCGCGATTTTGTGCTGGAGCAGGACGTGGCGGTTGGGGCGGCGCAGGGTTGGGGCGCGGCGTGTTTGCTCCGTTCGGGCGCACCGTTCCATAACCGTTATATTCCGTGTTAGGTCGTTGGGTCGTTGGGTCGTTGGGTCGTTGGGATTGCGGGTTATTGGCGCGGCGCGGTGTTGTCGCTGGCGATGCAGGGCGAGATGCAGACGGAGGCGGCGGCATCATATTCTGCCGCAATGCTCGCTCCGCATCATAGACGGCGCGACGGTCAGCATCGCCAACGACTTGATACGCTTCGTTGATCTGCTTGAACTTTGTCGCCGCTTGGGGGCTGGGATTCAGATCGGGATGGAACTTCCGCGCCAGTTCGCGATACTTTTTCTTGATCACGTCCTGTGTTACGTCCGTCGCCACCCCCAATGTTTTGTAATAATCCGCTTGTGCCACGTTCCGCCTTATTTGACTGGATTTGCTATTCCACGACACCCGAAACGCCGCTTCCATAGCCCATCCAGAAGCCGATGATCGCTTTAGCAACGATCAATGCCACGATCAAGAAGATAGCCACACCGAGAATAGTTGCTGCCTGACGTGATTTCGTTGAGGCTTCCGCCTCATAGAAATCCGCCGTTTTGTCGAGCATCGTATCCAAGTTGCCGGAAGTCTCGCCAGTCCGTATCATATTATACGCCATTGGCGGGAAAACTCCATAGGATGCCAGCGTATCCGACAAAAGTTCTCCGCGCTCCACTCTTGGGACTGCCCGCCGTGCCGCCGCCGCAACAACCCCGTTCCCACTCGCATCACCAGCAATCTCCAGAGCGGTTGGCATCGAGAATCCGGCGCGAAACAGAGCCGCAAATGTCCGCAGGAACTTTGCCATCGCGAACTGCCGCACCAAATTGCCTAAAACTGGCACTGCCATCTTGAATGTGTCGTACTTTTCGCGCACGCCGTCGATATTGAACAGTGACAATCGAAACAGCACGATCAGAGCGAAAATCGGGATGACCCAAAGGGCAAGGAACCCAACGGTATCCCACAGATAGTTCAGCACGGTGTATTCCCTTTTGCCCATGCTGCCTATCACCAATTGCGAGACAGCGGGCATACCGCTAGTAAATCCCGGACGCCCCATAATCAAAAAGGCGATTAACAAGGTGATCTTCGGCTGCATGGTTTCACGCTTGATCACGCGGCGAATTTCGATGTCGTGATCAACATAGTTCGCTACGTCACGCAGTGTTTGATCCAGCATTCCGCCTTTTTCGGCGGCACGAATTAACTCGATTTGCATGGGAGGGAATATCCACGGATACGCCGCCATGACTTCCGAGAATTTGCCGCCCGCCTGAACCTGTGCCTGTCCTGCCCGCGCTATTTCTTTGAGTTTGGGGTTTGTGGTGTTGGCTTCGAGGGCACTCAGGGATTGAAATATTGGCAGTCCAGCGTCAATTAGCGTGGCGAATTGGCGATAGAATTGGGACAAATCTTTGATTACGACGCCCGCATAGATCGGATAGATGAACATCTCCTTGAAACGCTGTCCAAACGGTTTGGTGGCGTCATGGCTGCTGCCACCGTAAGGTGTGCCAGTGGAGGGGCGCGAGGCTTCGTAAGTCGGTTCCATCGGAGGTCGCCCCGCAGGAACGACCATTCCGTTTTCACTGAGGGTCATCGGGGGCTTGGTGAGTTCGGATTCCGGAGTCGCCCCGCCCCGTTCCCACGGTTCGAGATAGTCCAGACGCGAGGCAGGAGTTTCCGCGTTGTCAGCGAGCGGCACAGACGGCGGAGAGGCTTCGACAGGAAACGGCTGAGACAAATCCACCGGCGCGGGCAGGGCGGCAAGAGGCAAGCCATACGGATTGAACTGCGAAACGCCAGAGGCAGCCGGAACGCTCGCCGCCTCGATGAGTTGAATCCGAAGCGGCGCGTAGCCCATTCCGCGTACCTGTTCTGCCGCGCTGCTCATATCCAGCGAGACGACAGTTCCCTCGACAACACTCCCAAAACGATCATTGGCACTGAAAGCAAATTCCGGCATGATATTCTTCCTCGTTTCCTGCAAATCGAACGGCGATTGTTCTTGTAATACGTGAGAGGCATCCGTTTGGTTTTGTCAATATCGCCGCTCCCGCAATTTCACGCCGACCAATCCTCATATTTCAGGTTCGGGACTTTGGAGAAATCAACCAGATTGCACGTCAGCACTATTGCGTCGTTCGCCAACGCAATGGATGCAATTTTCAAGTCCATTGTTCCAATTCGAACCCCTGCTTGCCGTAAATGCAC
>CAZPZP010000113.1:0-8846 GCA_964591025.1 uncultured Chthonomonadaceae bacterium | reverse complement strand
GACGGGGGTTTTCAACCCCCAGTAAGAGGCTGAGGAAAAAAGTGACATGGCACAAATGGACGCATGGGCGCGTTGTCCCGAAGCGGCACATTGGTTCGAGGCGCGACTCAATGAGTTCGCGGCGCAAAATTCCTTCCTGACCGAATTGCGCGAACGGTTCTTGACAAAAGGCGTCGCTCTCGGCACACTGGTAGACCACTGGATTTTGCCCGAAGGCTCGATTCCGCTCGACGAACTGACGGATACTGGCTTGCAGCCCATGACGCGCCCCGAAGGCGATATTGTCTGGAAGCATCCGGGGGCAAGACTGCCGGGCGTCCGATTCAAGAGCAATCGTACTGCCCCCACACTCGCGCTTTTGGTGGAGGACGTGGATATTTTCGCCGCCGCCAACCATCTCGAATTGACCGGCATTCATGGCGACGTTGATTCGGAGTATCGCTGCGGACATTTGCCGCTCGAATACGGCGAACTCATGCCAGTCTCACGGCGCGGCTATGCGGGTTTCAAGCCCGGCGAAATGACGGAAGGCGAAATCGAAGGCTTGGCGCGGACACGCGGCAAATTCCGTTACCTCAACCGCGCCGCCGGAACATTCGAGACGATTACCGAGTTGAAAACGCTGTTCCACGAAGCCGCCGATACCATCGGAGCAAGCCGCGCCGTCGAAGAGTTTTTCTTTGCCGAACGCGAATACTATCTCTCAAGAAACGCCGCCGCCCGCTTCCAATATGCACAACAGCAGGAGATCGGAATCGGATGGGCGAACCACGATCATCACACGTATCGAAGCAGTCGCGAAACCTTCCGCGCCCTCATGTCGCTGTTCCAAACGATGGGCTTCGAGACCCGCGAAAAGTTCTATGCGGGCGAAGAAGCGGGGTGGGGGGCGCAGGTTGTGGAACATACGGAATGCCGAATTATTCTGTTTTGCGATGTGGATATGGCTCCCGAAGAGTTGAATGTCGAGTTTGTCCACACCGATTTGGAACCCCGCGATACACTCGGAACCATCGGGCTGTGGTGTGCGATGCACGGCGACAGCATTGACTTGGCGGGCTTGCACCATCTCGAATGCGAGTTCGATTTTGCGCGGGAAGAGGCGGAAATGAAGGCGAACGGCTATGGCGTGATGAAGCCATTTACCGATTTGCCTATGCTCAAACAGGCGTTCACAACAGCAGAATTGTGGAGGGTCGATCCGCTTCGTGCCGCAAATTTGGTTGAGCGCGGAGCCATCACGCCGGAACTGTCCGAGCAGTTCGTCACTGCCGGAGCCACCGGAAGCCATCTCGAAATTCTCCAACGCTGGGAAGGCTTCAAGGGCTTCAACAAAACCGGCGTCAGTGCCATCATCAAAGAGACAGACGCAAGACTTCAAGCGGCAATCGCCTAAAGAGAGAAATTCAGCAAGTATGATAGGAACAAAACAACCGATACGACGAGCGAACGGCAACGGCAGAAAATCGCCTGCCGTTCCTCTCTTTTTTAATCGGGAACTGAGTTGGCTGGAGTTCAACGCCCGCGTGTTAGCGGAGGCGATGAACCCGGCGAACCTCCTGCTCGAACGCCTGAAATTTCTCTGTATTTTCAGCAACAATCTCGACGAATTCTTCATGATCTATGTGCCGGGAATGCGGAGTCGTAGCGACGAAAACGGACACCCGCTCAACGATGTTCAGATCAGTTTGCGCGTGCGGGAGATACAGGCGAAACTTGAGCCGATGCTCGAAGAACTGTACGCTTGTTATCACGAATTGATGCCGCAGCTTGCCAAAAACGGGATTCGCCTTCTCACTTACAAAGACCTCAATCCTACTCAGCGCGAATGGCTGGAGAAGTATTTCGAGGAGGAAGTTTTCCCTGTCCTGACACCGCTCGCCGTCGATCCCGGACACCCGTTTCCCTATATCTCCAACCTGAGCCTGAGCCTCGCCGTTGAAGTGTACGATCCGGTCACAGGGCGCGACAAATTCGCTCGTGTCAAGGTTCCTTCGCGTCCGATTTTGCACCGCCTTGTCCCAATTCCGGGCGCAAAATGGAATTTTATCTTGCAGGAAGAAGTAATTGCCGCTCATATCTCCCGGCTGTTTCCCGGAATGACCGTAAAGGCGACTTATCCATTTCGAGTTACCCGCAATGCCGATTTTGAACTGGATGAAGACGATACCGACGATTTGATGGAACTCATCGAGGAGAAAATCACCCAGCGGCGGCAGGGAGGCGTCGAGCGTCTGGAAGTGACGCAGAGCATTCCCAAAGCGATTCTTACAACCTTAGTGGATGAACTGGAAGATGTGGCAGAAGAAGAGATTTATCATCTCAATGGACCGCTCAATCTGGCAGACTTTTTCTTCATTGCCGGTCTGCCCATTCCCGAATTGAGAGACGCGCCGTTTGTCGCCGGAACGCCTCCGGCTTTGCGCCTCGAAACCGACATTTTTAAGGCGATACGAGAAGACGATATTCTCATTCATCACCCGTATCAGTCGTTCGATTATGTCACCCAGTTTATCAGTGAAGCCGCACACGACCCCAGTGTTCTCACGATCAAGCATACTCTCTACCGAACCAACACCGATTCGCCGATTTTGGAAGCGTTGATCGATGCCGCAGACAACGGCAAGCAAGTGGCGTGCCTTGTCGAACTCAAAGCACGTTTCGATGAGAAGAACAATATCTCATGGGCAAGACAGCTGGAGAAAGCGG
The DNA here is from genome assembly GCA_964591025.1 of uncultured Chthonomonadaceae bacterium. GTDB lineage: Bacteria > Armatimonadota > Chthonomonadetes > Chthonomonadales > Chthonomonadaceae > CAZPZP01. The sequence goes on along the minus strand of CAZPZP010000113.1, from coordinate 6,137 downwards.
GCGTCCATGTCGTTTATGGCTTGCTTGGTCTCAAAACGCACAGCAAAGTGACGCTCGTTGTAAGACGGGAAGAAGAAGGATTGCGTCGGTATCTCCATATCGGAACGGGCAACTATAACCCCAAAACAGCGGCAATCTACACCGACCTGAGCCTTCTCACCTGCGAACCGGATTTCGGAGCCGATGCGTCGGAACTGTTCAACTTTTTGACGGGATATGCCCATCAAGACGAGTACCGCAAATTTCTTGTCGCGCCCGTGACGATGCGCCGCCGTTTTACAACGATGATTGAGCGGGAAATCGCACGCCATACACCCGACAATCCCGGACGCATTGTGGTGAAAGTCAATTCGCTGGTTGACGATTCGATTATCAGAACGCTTTATGCCGCGTCGCAAAAGGGCGTGCAGATCGATTTGATCGTGCGGGGAATGTGTGCGCTGCGTCCGGGCGTACCGAAACTCTCCGAAAATATCCGTGTGATGAGCATTGTCGGACGATTTTTGGAGCATAGCCGCATTTTCTATTTCCGTAATGGCGGCGCGGAAGAGGTCTATCTCGGCAGTGCCGATTGGATGTCGCGCAATTTGGATCGACGGGTCGAGGTTGTAGTTCCGGTGTTGAGCGAAACCCTCCGTAATCAGATCAAAGATGGTATTTTGCGCGTACAACTGACGGACAACTCGAAGGCATGGGATTTGCAATCTGACGGGCAATATGTCCGCCGCACTCCTACTGGCGATGTACCGCGACTCTGTTCACAATCCGTTCTTTTGGAGACGCTTCGCGCCTGATTTGCCTCTTGAAAAGCGAGCAAAAAAATTCTCAAAAGTTTTGGGAACAACCCGCTCGCCTGTTGCGTCTGACACCTGTTCCACACAATGGAACCCCAAAAAGCGAATACACCGAATTGGCCTCGTGGATTGTCAATCTCGGTTTTCGGACTATGAGTGTCCGGGTGTTTCTCCTTAACAGACTCTGTTGAGGAGAAATGCGCGGACACTTTTCTATATCCATTGACACTTGCACTGAGTCATGAGGCTTAGTGAGAATTGAAACTCACAAGAGGGAGACAAAACAATGAGTTGGATAGCATGGATTGTTGTTGGTATTATTGCCGGTTTGCTCGCCAAGATGGCGATGCCGGGCAGTGCAAATGAACCGGGCGGCTGGATTGGAACCACGCTTCTTGGTATTGTTGGTGCGGTTGTAGGCGGATGGGCGTTCTCGATGTTCTCTGGTGGGGGCGGTGCCAGCGGCATCAACATCCCGAGCATTATCGTCGCGTTCATCGGTTCGTGTATTGTGATTGGTCTGTTGCGCCTCTTTAGTCGCAATAGCAGTACCAACTAACACAACCAAAAAACACCATTTTGTTCGATTTTTACGGGCGGCATTTCTCTATAGTCCCGCCCGTTTCTAAAGAAACTTCACGAGGAGATACTCAAATGCCAGAGGTACACGATAGGATCCAACATGGGATTGACAACGACCCCAACAATGACGCCGAGAAGGGCGCAACATTGGGCGGTATTGGCGGAGCGGTAACCGGTGCAATCGCAGGGGCAATGGCAGGTCCCGTTGGTGCAGTGATTGGTGCGGTTGTCGGCGGAGTCGCCGGAGCCGGATTGAGCGGCGCGGCTGTAGGGGTTGTTGATCGCATTGACAACGACAATAATGTTTCAGGTATCGGCAATGGAGTCAACTTCGATGACAACCGCGCAGTTGTCGATCCAACGCTGACCGACTCGAATTATCGCGACCCCAACTCTGTCGCCCCGATCATTGATAATGGCATCCCCGGCGTACAAACTGGCGGGCGTGCAGTAGATGGTACGCAAGATACTCGCGGAATCTGGGAGAAAACGACAGATACCTTGACTGGTGACCGTACCGACGACAAGACTGGCAAGCCTATTGTCAAGAATCCCATTGTGGATACGACGGCGGCTCCCGTTATTGACAATGGTGTTCCCGGAGTGCAAACCGGCGGGCGCAATGCAGACGGCTCCACTGATACTCGCGGTATCATGGAGAAAACAGCCGACACGCTGACGGGCGATAATGTAGACGATAAGACCGGAAAGCGTACCTACTAAAACGCAGCGAGTGCCGAACATTTTGCGGAACAGTCACTGCTGACTGTTCCGCTTTGTTATGAGGGAGAGCAGACACGCAATGAGCAGTGACAATGGGAATTCTGTAGCAGTAAAAGAGAAATCGAGTGAAGTTTTGGTTCAACCGGTTTCCCTGTCTCATGAGACGGTTAAACTGATGGGCAAGGAACTTTTTACACTTTTCCTCAAAGTTGTTGCGTCGTTGATTCTGCTCTGGCTTGTCGTGCAATCGCTGCCCGTTCTCATCTTGGTCATTATTTCGCTGATGCTGGTCGCGACCTTTGCACCGACCGTGCGCCGAATGCAGAAACGTATTTCTCGCGGCTGGGCTATCTCGGTCATTGTTTTTGGATTTGTGGCTTGTGTGGCGATTGCCTTGATCTATCTGATTCCTCCGCTTATCAAACAGGCACAGAATTTGCTGGAGAATTTGCCGCAGTATCTCATTCAAGCCGAAAAGGTTGCCAAACAGAATGGGCTGCCGATGAAACTGCGTGGCTCGACACTTGACCTCTCCAAACAAGCCGCCAATCTTGGACCCGGCGCATGGACAGTGATTATCTCGGTCGTGAGCGGCGTCACGGGGATATTGACTGTGGCGGTATTGACGACATACCTGCTCATTGACGGACCGCGTGTAGCTTCCAGTATGATGGGCTTATTGCCCCGCTATAACCGCCTGTTGATTCGGCAGATGTTCGGGGAGATCAGCGAACAGGTCGGGCATTATATGCGCGGACAACTGATTACCTCCGTTATTGCGGGCGTCTTCAGTTATATTGTTTTGTGGCTGGCAGGCGTGCCGGAGCCGCTCGCGCTCGGCTTTCTGATGGCGGTTGCCGATGCTGTGCCGATTGTCGGGTTTTTTGTGGGTATTGGTGCGGCAACATTGGTTGCCATGACAATTAGCCCCAACGCGGCGATCATCGTTTTTGTCTCTTATACCCTCTACCATCAAGTCGAAAGCCATCTTCTGGTTCCGCGTATTTACGGCAAAATGATGAAAATGTCGCCTTCCGTGATCATCATTTCATTGCTGATTGGCGCAACTCTGATGGGTATTCTTGGGGCGTTGCTGGCATTGCCGGTTGCCGCTGCTATTCCTGTCGTCTATCGCTATTTTCAAGAGTGGTACGAAAAGGAAGAGGAACGCCAAACCAGCGCAGATCGCACACTTCCCGCGTAAATTCGGGTAGAATAGTTGCTATACAGTTTGAGGAGCCGAAACGACGTTGTCTTTGTCATGGGGCGCATTGCTCGCTTTTCTTGCGGGGCTTGGCACAATTACATGGGTCTTGGCGGGAGCAGTGCTGATTGCCTATATCGCAACGCATCCGCCTCGTCGTCGCTTCAAGAAAACGCCCGCAAAATTTGGGGCAATTTATGAAGATGTGACGTTTCCCTCCCGTGATGGCGTGGTACTTTCGGGCTGGTATGTGCCGGCTGTCGGAGCGGACACGGTTGCGCGTGGGGCGATTGTTCTCTGTCATGGGATGTCGGCGCACCGTCAGCAGTCACTGTTTTGGGCGGAACCGCTTTATAAAGCCGGATTTGCTCTGTTGCTGTTCGATTTTCGCGGCAACGGCATGAGCGAGGGAACCCTCTGCTCGGCGGGCTATGCGGAACCCAATGATCTCCTCGGTGCTTTGGATTGTTTGGTAGGTCGCCCTGAACTCGAAGGGGTTCCGCTGGGAGTTTTCGGGTTTTCGATGGGAGGAGCCACCGCGATCATGACGGCGGCGCAAGACAAGCGCATTCAAGCCATTGCGACGCACGGCGCGTTTGCTTCGCTGGAAAGTGCGATTGCCCAACGCTGTCGGCATCATTTCGGAATGTTGCGTCCATTGGCGCAGTGGTATATGTTGCGGGTCGCGCTGAAAAAAGGCTGGTTTCCGGCTCCCATTTCCGAAGTCGCGCCGATTTCGGTTGTCTCGCAAATCACACCGCGTCCCTTGCTGCTCTTGCATGGTTCCGACGATCCCATTGTCGCGCCAAAAGACGCCGAAGCCCTGCACGAAGCCGCCGGTATCCCTAAATCTCTGGTGGTTTTGCCGCGCTCCGGTCATCGGCGTATTCATCGCCCCTACCGCGACGACGCCCGTAATCTCGTGACGGCGTTCTTCTGCGAACACCTGCCGAGTCCTTCTTCCACTGCCGATAATTCAGATCAGACGCAGCCATCTCTGCTCTTTTCCGGGCTGCGGCACAAATTTTCCCCTTCTCATTGAGGCGAAACGTATGAGTGTCCGATCACGAATAGTCTGCGGCATGGGTTTGCTGTGGTATGGTATGAGTATGTGTGCCGCGCAGTCGGTTCCGGTTCTTGTCCCTCGGCTCCCAATGGTGCGCCCCGCCCCAAAAGTCATCTCGCTCAATCTCACCGGCACTTTGCCGAAATCCTACCAAAAAGAAGCAATTGCTCTTGAGATCGACGCATCGGCTTCGCTTGCTAAATCTACGCCGAAACTCTGGCTTGGTATCTCCGGTATTTCACAAAATGTACGTCTCGACAAATCTTCGCTCCTCGATAAAACTCTGCTAACAACCGGCGCGGAATTTGTGCGTATCAATGCAGACGGTTCCGCTAAGCAATTGCTGGAGGATGCCGATGCCCTCTTCCCCTCGTTGAAAGCGTTGGGCGTCAACATCATTTTGTGTCTGGACGCAGATGCGTTCTTGCCGAATGAGATGGAAACAGTTCTCAAAACTCTCAGCACACCGAAATATGGAATTGTACGCTGGGAATTAAATGGCAATTTCCGTGATGATGGTGAGCAATATGCAGAGTTTGCTCGCGTTGTGCGTCGCTTTGCACCGACTTCGCCGGTTGGGTTTTTTACCGGACAATACTATGACAATCAAACATCGCCGCTGCCGGAGACTCCTGAAGCCACTCGATTTTTGCGAATGCTTATAGACAAGAAAATTCCGTGTGATTCGCTGGCGTGGAGCGACGAATCGAATGCCGCCGAGATTACGCGGCATATCCAAGCGACGCGCAAAGTGCTGGCGAAATATCCAACGCTCAAAGGAACGACGCTTTGGCTCAACCTGCCATATACAGTGCAGGGGCAAACGCATTCCACGGTTTGGGACGCTGTTCTGCCCTTTGTTTCCGGCTCGATGCCGAATGCAGTCGCCGGTTTCACTGTTGGAAACACTGCTGTTCCTTTTGACGGCAGCGAACAGGTAAAACAGGGCAAAGACTTGATACTGCGCCAGCGTTCGAGCGGAATGCTGGTGCAATCGACTTCTCATCCTGCCGTCAAAACTGTTGTGACCCGCAAAGGCAAATCCGTTTCCGTTTTGTTGATGGGAACCAAGGGAAACAATTCTGCGCCGCGTGCCGTGACCTTGCGCCTCAAAAATCTGCCCGATGTTCCCGCGTCGGGGTGGAGAATTTCGCGTTATGATGACCTCTCGGTATGGAGCGAACTTCTGGCGAAAAGCGGCAAAAAGCAATGGGTCTTGCGTCCTGTCGCCGTTTCAGATACGACCTCGACGACGGAATTGGAACTGAATCTGATCATGCTGTCCGATAGTCCGATTCTGCTGGAAATCCGTCCGCATTCCCTGCCGACGATCAAAGCCTCGCTGACGTGTGATCGCTTGGTATGCCGCGCAGGGGAAATGATTACTCTCGATGCACTTCTGAGCAATACGACTCCGAAAGCATGGAGCGGCAAAGCCGAAATGACGGGGACACTGGCAGGACTGATTACGGAAGGGTTACGCTCCGTTTCCGTTGCTAAACTTCTGCCCAACAAGCCTCAACTCAAGCGGTATCAGATCAAGGTTCCCGTTGTCGCGGAGGATACGACGACGTTTGTGAATTTGGCGGTCAATGGAGTGCGATCTTCGCTTGAACTGCGAATTCTTGCGGCACTCAAAACCACGCTGATGACGCCGCGCATCGATCTCGAAAGTCCCGGAGGCACAGCAGAAACGCGCCTTCTTCTCGTCAATCGCAGTCAGATCGATCTCACCTTGAATATCGCGGCAGGAAACGATTTGCTTCCT
>CAZPZP010000112.1:5512-8863 GCA_964591025.1 uncultured Chthonomonadaceae bacterium | reverse complement strand
GAACGAGACCTGCACGAGAAATTCATTTCGCTGGACTCTTGCAAGAGGTCTAATGAGGGTTGGTTAGGATTTGCACCCTGCGCGGCATTCTTGAGAGGAAAAAGGGCAGAGAGTGTCCAATTCTTTTTGCTATCTTTTTTGTTACCTCCGGCAAGGAATTTTGTCAAAGGTGCAAAGGCTTTTATAAGTTTCGAGAGGCGAGGGGCAAGCGTGACAGACAGCAAACTGCGGACAATCAGCCGAATCGGTTTGGCGGCGGGCGGAACTGCCCTTTTGGTATTGGCGGCGACGGCACAGAAGCAAAACGCTGTGCCGATAAAACCTATCAAAAAAGAGCTGGTGAATTCGCACCTCTTCGAATCCAAAATTCGCCCTATGTTGCTCGATGCGTGCATTGCGTGTCACGGCAAAGAGCATCCGCAGGGCAACTTGCGCCTCGATGTCCCTGTGACTCTTGAAGCCGCCAAAGAGATGCTGGTACGGGTCAAGGGCGAAGGCGGCAAGCAACGGATGCCAATTGGAAACCCGCTTTCCAAAGACAAAATCGCCGCCATTGAACAGTGGGTTAACGAGGGTGCGAAGTGGTCGCAGAGCAAGCCGCTTGAAGCCGCCACGCTCACGGAACGCGGCAAAACTCACTGGGCGTTTCAACCACTCAAGCGTCCCAAAGTCCCCGCCGTCCTTGCCAAAAACTGGGTGCAAAATCCCATTGATGCGTTCGTCCTGAAGCGGCTCGAAGCCCAAAAACTCAAACCGTCCTCGTCTGCCACACGCCAAGAGTTGATACGCCGCCTCGCCTATGATCTCACGGGACTGCCGCCAACGCCGGAAGAGGTCACCGCATTCGTTGCCGATAAGTCTCCGAATGCCTATGAAAAACTGGTGGATCGCTTGCTGGCAAGCCCCCACTACGGCGAAAAATGGGCGCGGCACTGGCTCGATGTGGTGCGTTATGCCGAATCGAACTCCTATGAGCGCGACAATCCCAAGCCGCATATCCACAAGTACCGCGATTATGTGATTCGAGCGTTCAACAGTGACAAACCTTATGACCGATTTCTCACCGAGCAGTTGGCGGGCGATGAGCTGCCGGAAACCACGGGCGACGGACTGATCGCAACGGGATATTATCGGCTCGGTATTTGGGACGATGAACCCGCTGATCTCAAACAAGCCGAAAACGACGATTTGGACGATCTGGTGGCGACTACCGGACAGGCATTGCTCGGCTTGACACTCGACTGCGCCCGCTGCCATGATCACAAACTCGATCCGATTCCGCAAAAAGATTACTATCGGTTCGTGTCGTTTTTCCGCAATATCAATCGCTTTAAGAACGGCGGCGTGACCGATGAGGCACTGCATTTCGAGACGCCCGCCCAAAAGCAGGAGTATGAGCGCAAAGTCGCCGAACTCACTACCAAACGCCAAACCAACGCGACGACGATTGCCAGCCTCGAAACTGAATACCACACGGCACGCGCTAAACTCACCAATGGCGGTGACATTGCCACCTTGAAGTATCGCTATTATGAAGGTGCGTATGGCAAAATTCCCGACTTCGACGCGCTGAAACCTGTGGCGTCCGGCGAACTCAAGCCCGCCATTCTCGACCTCAAAACCCGCAAGCGCGATACCGAAATCGGCTTTGTCTTCGAGGGAACGCTGACCATACCGAAGGCAGGAAACTATACGTTCTACTTCGATACCGACGACGGTTCGCGCCTCACGGTCAACGGGCAGAAGCTTCTCGAAAAAGATTCGAACGGCGGTCAGGGCATGGAGAAGAACGCCACACTCGCCCTTCCTGCCGGAACCGTACCATTTCGGATCGACTATTTTCAAGGCGGCGGTCCGTTCGGGCTGATTTTGGCGTGGTCAAGCCCTGACTTTGCCCGCCGCCCGCTTTCAACGCCGGAAAACAGCGCAAGTATCGTTGCCAGCCCTGAATTCTTAGTGATCTTCTCGCCGGAAAAGCGGGCGCAGTATACGCAGCTGCTCAAAGACAAAGAGGCACTCGCCAAAGAGGAAGTTCCCACTGAAAAAGCCCTTGTCGTGACCGAAATGGGCAAGAACGCGCCCGATACGTTTTTGATGGATCGCGGCGATCCGCATTCCCCAAAAGACAAAGTGGAACCCGGCTTTCCGCTATGCGCCAAAGGTGGACCGGCAACCGTCCCAACGCCCCCTGAAACCGCCAAATCGTCGGGACGCCGAACCGCGTTGGCGCAGTGGATTGTTGCGCCCGAAAACCCTCTGACCGCACGAGTCATGGTCAATCGCGTTTGGCAGCACCATTTCGGGCGCGGCATTGTTCGCACTCCCAACGATTTCGGTTTGCAGGGCGCGGCTCCCACGCATCCTGAACTTCTCAATTGGCTCGCCAAAGAGTTTATTACGCAGGGCTGGAGTTTCAAGAGGCTGCATCGTCTGATTTTAACGAGCAATACCTACAAACAATCGTCACGCGCCAACGCCTTTGCTCTTGCCAAAGACCCGCAGAACGATCTGTTTTGGCGGTTCGATATGCGACGGCTAACGGCGGAAGAGATTCGCGACAGTCTGCTTGCTGTCTCTGGCAATCTCAATTCGGCGATGTACGGCACTCCTATTTATCCCGAAATCGCCAAAGAGTTATTGGCGTCTCAATCGCGTCCCGGAAACGACTGGGAAACTGAGAAGATGAAGCCGGAAGACCAAAATCGGCGCAGTATCTACATTCACGTCAAGCGTTCGTTGATCTATCCCTTGCTGGCAATTTTCGACCTGCCCGATACCGACAGATCGAGCGCGGGGCGGTTTGCTTCCACTCAACCGACGCAAGCACTCGGCATGATGAACAGTCCGCTTCTCAATAAACAGGCGGCAGTTCTGGCGGCGCGTGTGCGAAAAGAGGGGAAAACAGAAAATAAAGCGTTTGCAGGGCGGGTTTTGGCATTGATTATGCAGCGTCCATCCAAAACCGCTGAAATTGCGGAGTGTGTCGCCCTGATTCAGCGTCTCCAGAAGCGCGGCGCGAAACCGGAACAGGCGCAAACCTATCTCGCTCTGATGGCATTGAACTTGGACGAATTCCTGTATCTGGATTAGCGGAGCAGTTGTATTTTGACTGGGTACTCGTGGTAGAATAAACTATCCTGAACGGGGAGCAAATATGTTGAAATTACGCATTCCAGATGAAGAAATTGTGAAAAAAGGCATTGACTTTTATCAGAAACAGATTCGTCAGATAGTTGAGACAGAAGAGAACATTGGGAGGGTTTGCGCGATTGATGTGGAAACTGGTGATTATTTCGTTGCTGATGATGTCCTTGACGCCGCCAGACCTCTCCGTGCAAAACGCCCTGATGT
>CAZPZP010000112.1:0-5412 GCA_964591025.1 uncultured Chthonomonadaceae bacterium | reverse complement strand
GAAGGCGGCGAAGTTCTCATCAAACGGCGTTCTAATACGTCTTAACAAATGCGAAACGCTAACTTCAAACGCGGTGCGAAACCGGAACAGGCGCAAACCTATCTCGCTCTGATGGCGTTGAACTTGGACGAATTTCTCCATTTGGATTAGGGAAGAGGTTATAGGTGCGAGGTATTAGGTTTTAGGAGTGCGCCAGATACGCCCGTAATCTGCCGATCATTTCTTTGGTACTCATGGTAAAATAGATTATCCTGTATGTGGAGGAAAAACACCATGACGGCGATTTCCATTTATGACGAAAAAAGCGAAGTCAACACACCGCGTTTTCGAGCCGTTGCGGGCAAACGGCAGTCTATAGGACGCATTGCGGGCGAAGCCTTAGATGCTCTTAATGCTCAGCTTGATGCAGGGGAGAGTGGCTCTCTTGTTATTGTGCAGCAGATGCAGTCCGATCCGTTTTTCTCGAAAGAACAGTATCTGCGAATGCGGGAGCTTCTTGATAGACGGGAAATGCTGGACAATGCCGAACAATTTGAACTGGAGGCGTTAGCCAGAGAAGAATTGGTCGCATCAGGCAAACGTGCAAAGGCACTTGCCCAAGCACTCGGAAGATAAATCCGCTCTATCCTGCCGTACTGCATCTGGCGCAAGGGCGATGTGAATACTGCCATGCCCCTGCAAAATTGTTCAACTTTCCTCTCGAAGTCGATCATATCTTGTCTGTGTCGGCGGGCGGGAACGATACGATGGGGAAACCTTGCGTTGGCTTGCCACTCCTGTAATATCTTTAAGGCGGCACGACAACAAGCCACCGATCCGGAAACGTCAATTATCGTTCCTCTTTTCCACCCGCGCCGCGATAGATGGGACGATCATTTTGAGCCGAGCAACGACAGTCTTATGTTAAGTGGCAAAACATCGGTAGGGCGAGCGACTATCGCGGTGTTGCAACTCAACAGCAACGAACAACAGTTTTCAAGGCGTTTCTGGAAACGTCTTGATCTTTTTCCGTAGATTTTTCTTGGTGACAACCGTAAGAGTCTTTGCCCTAAATGGGCGAGGAGTTTGGGAGATTGGATATGAGCAGCTTTTGCAATCGAACACGACGCGAATTGTTATGGGAGACTGGCGCGGGCTTTACCGGCTTGGCGATGACCGGAATGCTCTCGCTCGACGGCTTTTTTGCGGAAGGGGCGCACGCCACCCCGCCGCAAGCCAACCCCCTGTTGCCGAAGCCGCCGCATTTCCCTGCCAAAGCCAAATCGGTGATTTTTCTGTTTATGTACGGCGGTCCCAGTCAGCTCGATACCTTCGATTATAAGCCGAAATTGGTCGGGCGCGACGGACAGACAATCACGGTTCGCAGCTTCCGCGAAAACAATGTCGCAAGACAAAATAAACTGATGGAACCGCGCTGGAAGTTCAAGCCCTACGGCAAATCGGGCAAATATGTCTCCGATCTTTACCCGAACGTCGGGCAATGTGTGGACGATATTGCGTTTATTCATTCGATGTATTCCGATGCGCCTGTTCATGGCTCCGCGATGATTCAGATGAACACAGGCAAAGTTCTGACGGGCAGTCCCAGTCTCGGCTCATGGGTCAACTATGGGCTTGGCTCAGTTAACCAAGATTTGCCCGGCTACGTCGTGATGATGGATACCACAGGCGGACCGATTTCCGGCGCGAAAAACTGGAGCAGTGGCTATATGCCCGCCGCGTATCAGGGAACGGTTCTGCGGTCTGCGGGCGATCCGATTCTCGACTTAACGCGCCCCGAAGGGATGCACGCCGAGATGCAGCGCGACGTTCTGGACTCGCTCGGAAACCTCAACGAAGCGCACCGCCAAACCCGCAGCGACAACTCCAATTTAGCAGCGCGAATGGCATCCTATGAACTCGCCTTCAAGATGCAGACACACGCTCCTGAAGCGGTAGACATCTCCAAAGAGCCGGAAAGCATCAAAAATATGTACGGCATGGACAAAGAGGAAACCCGCGATTTCGGCTATCGATGTCTGTTGGCGCGGCGAATGGTCGAGCGCGGCGTTCGCTTTATCCAACTTTATGCGGGGGGAGGAAATACCAACTTCCTGCACTTTTGGGACGCGCACGGTGATCTCACGAATAATCATAATCGCAACGCCAAACGTACCGATCAGCCGATTGCCGCACTGCTCAAAGACCTCAAACAGCGCGGCTTGCTCGATGAAACTCTGGTGGTATGGGGGGGAGAATTCGGGCGCACTTCACACGGCACGGGAGACGGGCGCGACCACAACGCTTACGGCTATACGATGTGGATGGCGGGCGGGGGAATCAAGGGTGGAACCAGTTACGGCGAGTCCGATGAGTTGGGAATGGAAGCGGCGGTAGATCGCTGTCATGTCAAGCAGTTACACGCGACGGTCTTGCATCAAATGGGAATCGACCCGAACCGCCTCAGTTATTTCTATAACGGTTTGCAGCAGAAACTCGTCGGCGTGGTTCCCGTCGAGCCGATTCGTAAGATCATCGCTTGACCTCACCCCCTGCCCCTCTCCTTATTCCCTCCTGCGTCGGAGGAGAGGGGAGAAGCAAGCCCGCACTCTAACACTCTCCTAAGTTTGGGAGAGTGAGCAGAACCGAGTCTCCCCTCTCCTAACGAGGAACGAGTGATCAGGAGAGGGGTTGGGGGTGAGGTCAAGATGCACTTATTTCAGATTCACTTCAACACGGACAGGCGCGGTTAAGTGCGGGTCGCTGGTCTGCTCCAAGCCAAGGCAGTAGGTTTCCAGCGACGGCTTGAGAGTGAATGTTTGGGACTTGCCGCCGATGACTTCGACTTTGATCGGCTTGCTCATGTCCACCAGAGAGGCATTCAGCCAAAGCGCGATTCGCTCCTGTTTGTCCGCTTTGATCGTGATCGTATTGCCGGAAACCGTCGCCTCGATATGTCCCCCTTCAACGGGAGCAAGAGCCTCCAGCCAGTAGAATCGTTTCAGCACGGTATCCGATTGCGTCCAGACCAATTTCTGCGGGGCGGCATCGCGTTTGTTTTTGAGCAGGGTCGCCAGTTCGTCTTTATCCGGCACCTGATGCCCTACCCCTTCCAATGCGGCGAGCGAAACTGTGTAGCCGCCATAAGCCTTGCGCCACTCCTCCACCTGCGTCATGAACTTTCGACTGCGCTCTATTCTGCCATACGCAGTATCGAGAACGCCCACAGTAATCGTCAGCGGCACATTGCGGAGATTTTCGCCGAACGTCTCTCCGTCTGTCGGAGCGGCGGCGGCAACGTGCAGACCTGCAAACCGATAGGGAATTTTTGGACCAATCACAAATGTTCCATAGCCGCCATGCGACGCGCCCATCGCAAACACCTTGTCGGGATTCACGTCACTGAACAGCACAAACTGCCGAATCAATCGCTCGATCATCGGGCAGATCGCGTCGTCGTAGAAGCCGTTCCATGTGTCGTTAGGGGCGCGTAATGCCAGATAGAAGTAGCCGCCCGCTTCGGGATGATCTTTGTAATACCTCTCGAACATTCCTTTCCATTGATTGTCGTTGAGTTCCTTGGGCGCGTTGCCGCCGCCGTGCATTGCGATCACCAATCCCCAACCCCCGGCAGGTTTCTCGCCTACGGTACGCCATAGATAGGGGGCGGTGCGCTCCGGCGTCGAGACCGTTTTCTTCTCCCATTCGGCTTTCAGGTCACGATGAATCTCCGAAGTTTTGTACGCTTGCCATGCCAAATCGAAGGCAGCCGTATTGGCAGTGCGTGCCTCCAACGCTTTTTGGGCAAACGCTTTCCGGGTCGCATCCGCCCCGAAACGATCCGCGAAAAGGGCATCGAGTGCGGTCTCTGAGGAAACGGTTCCATCAAGGCGCACGACGATGATCTCCTCCGCATTCATGCCGCACGCGATTGTGCGCTTGACGGTTTTGCCTCCTTGCGAAACCGTGATCTCATATTGGCGCGGCGGACAGGCGCGAAACACCTCGAACGCCAGCATATCATTGAGATCGGCACGCTCATCTTTGCTGATTCCACGCAATGGCTTCGCGGCTTTTCCGACTTCTTGCAGGGCGATAGTTGCGGCGATTCGCTTGCCCGAAGTATCCAACGCTTTGACGAGCAGCCGCGTTTTGCCCGGAGCGACTCCGATGGCTTTGGCGGTATAGCGATCCGTAACGTTTTCCGCCGGAACCCACCGGATATTTTCTGCCCACACCAATGGAAACGCCGTTCCCGTTTTCTTGAAACTGCTCGCATAGATGGAATGTTGCGGTTTGTCTTTGCGTGCCTGTGCCGCGTCTCCGACAAACCAACCGCGATCCAAGCCCTTCTCGTCGGGTTCTGCCGCGCCTGTGAACCGCCACTGCCGCCCGTCCCAAATCTCGACCCATGTATGATTGCCGCGCAGGTTCGCCCAGAGTGGAGTGCCGACCACCCGCGCTGGAATCCCAACAGAGCGGCACGCATTCACCAGCAAAATAGACAGCCCTGAACAGGTCGCTTTGCCGCTTTGCATCGTTTCGGTGGAATTCTGGTCGGGTTTCTTGCGCTCCGTTGAGTAGCGAACATTGAGCAAAGGAAACAAGGTCGTATTCAATTTTTGCGCGGCTTCAGCAGGAGTTTTGCAGTCGGCAATAAGTGGCAGACACTTTTCGCGCAAGAGTTGGCGTGAAGCATCGCGGGTTTCGTTGAGGCAGGAATACGGCAGAACGTCGTTGAGAAAAATCGCCTTCGGGATTTGCCCCTTCCATGGAGCATCAGCAAGAGCCTGATATGCCAATGCCACTTGAGCGCGCAGATAGACAGCCGAAAGCGTCTGCAAGTCGGAGTCGGGCATATTCTCCACGAGAAATCGCAGACCTTCGCGCTGATTTTGCGGCGTTTGGTTCCATGCGGCAGCGAGTTCAGCACGGTTTTTTCCGGCGCGAGAGAGGGATTGTGCCACTGTCGGCGGCAGTGTCATAGGCGCGTTTTTTTGTTCTGTTGTCTTTTGTGCGATGGCAGAAAGAGGAACGCCCAAGCAGAAAGCCCCCGTTGTCAGCGACAATACCCACAGCCCTTTGCTCCGAAACCGTAAACCCAAAACCATTTTCTTCTTGTTCCTTGCTTTCTTATAGCTCTTGCATCAGTCGGGTACAAGAACGTACCCGTCTAAAAAACAGACGTCCTGCGGACGAAATCCCCCTTGAAAGTCTTCGTCTCTGCCTGCGGCTAATAGTCAGTCAGCGTAAAGTTTAGCATTTCTCATCAGGATTATCGCCCGACTTTTGAGAGAAAAAACTGCCGATACAAATACCAAAAATCACGCTGACTGACTACTAACCGTTCTTCGGACGGCACAACCTTCCGAGCGTAGCGCGTCCGAAGGACGCTTGGCGGAACGCCATCGTGCCGGGTATTTTCAATGCCCG
>CAZPZP010000111.1:0-8872 GCA_964591025.1 uncultured Chthonomonadaceae bacterium | reverse complement strand
TAAATACTCTCAGCGAACGAAATACACCGAACAGCGCGTCAAAGAGGTTATCCAATGAGCAGAGGCAATGATATGGTCAGCAACGTCTGGAAACTCGCAGAAAATTTCATCAAACCGGGCGTCGTTGCGGGCGAAATCGATCTCGCCGCCCGCCGCGAAGAACGCACCATGCTTGACCGATGCGCCCTTGGCGACGAACGCGCCATTCGATGGGTGCTGAACAAATATCGGGATCGTGTCGTGCGGCTGGCAGCACACGTTCTGCACAATCCCCGCGAAGCCGAAGACATCGCGCAAGAGGCGTTCGTCAAAGCGTTTCGTCAAATCGGACAATTTCGCGGCGAATCGGGCTTTTATGCGTGGCTGTACCGGATCGTCGTCAATCTCTGTCTCGACAAAATGCGCCGCAAGTCGGCAACGGCAGAAACATCGTTAGATGATACTGTGACGCTGTGGCTCGGAGCCGTTACGCCCGATGTGGAGAAACGGATCGCCGTCGAAGGCATCTTGAACTCGCTGACTCCTCCCATGCGTGCCGCCTTGGTGTTGCGCGAAGTGGAAGGTCTCGAATACTCTGAAATTGCCGATGTTTTGGGGATTCCGGTGGGAACCGTGCGCTCTCGACTCAACACCGCCCGCGAACAATTTCGCCGTCGCTGGCTTGCCCTTCAAGAGGAGGCAAACAATGTTTGATCGCTGCCGACGCTGGCGACCTTTACTCAATCGCCGCGCCGACGAGGGGCTTTCCCCCTCGGAACAGCAGGAGTTGGATGCTCACCTCGTCTGCTGTGAGGCGTGCCGCAAATGTGCCGCCGCTGATAATACTTTGCGCCATGTGATGGGAGTTCATACAGGATTGCTCGATCCCACTCGTGCCAAATCCCTTGATGATCGCATCGTTGCGGCAATGACCCAATTGCCCTCGTCGGCAATGCAAAACACGGGATTCGGCGGTTCGAGGAGGTGGAGTAATCGGCTTCCGTTTCCTTTTCTGGGGCAATTGATGGCGGGCGGCTTGGTGGCAGCCTCATTGACTATGATCAGTCTTTTTGGCACACTCCACCCGAACCAACCGCCCGTTTCCGATGCGCCCGCCCAAACGATTACGCAGCAGAGCCAACCGCCCATTCCACTGGAGGCGTTGCTCGAAAGCCCGTCGCCGCGTGCCGCACTGCTTTGGCGCACTGCACCGAACCGCGCCAAACCCGAAACCTCGCGCAAGCCGGAACCCGATAAATTGCCGCCTTTGCGCGTTAGTCCGAACGGCAAGCCAAAAGGCGCGTCGCTCGATGTGTCCTCATATGCCTCATGATGTGACCAACAAACCCGTAGCCCTTTTTTCCACTTTACGACGCCAACCGCGCAACGCTCCGCGCTCCGGTTGGCAGATAGGCGTCGTGTTCGGCGTCCTGATTGGCTTGTTCGCGTTTCCCGCCGTTCGCAATATCCTGTTCGCACAAGCCCAGTTCACCCTCATTCAAGAGAGTACCCCTTGGTTGCGAGCGATGGACAGCCGCCAAATGCGACGCGAACTGCCTCGTCTCGATGTGACTGCCGCCTCGTATCCCGGCGATTATCTGGTTCAAGTCGGGCGTGCCACGCTCGCCGCCGATATTTACCTGCCCCCCAAACGCACCGACGCCGAAGAAGATCGCTCGCTGACTCGCCTCGCTGTCATTGCCAAAGACTTTCCAACCGCCACAGGAATTTATTCTCATCTTCCCCGCAATATGATGCGTGATCGCGTCCGAATTCTCTCGGCGCATAGCCCCGAATTGCCCACTCCCTACGTTTTACGCAGCCGAGATGTGCAATTGATGCAGTGGGCGTTGCGGCGAGGCGAACTCAGTGATCCCGAAAACGCCTATTGGCAGGCGATGCTCGCGGTTGTCGCGTTTGCGGAGGGCAAGGACACGGAGGGACTTCGCGCTTTGAGGCGTGCATCGGGGAAATCGCGCTGGGACGCCTATCTTTACGAGGAGATTTTGGGGCAATGGCGTCTCTATGCGGCGACCTACGGCGACAGAGGAGCCATGCAGAAAATTGGACCGCTCTCGCTTCTCTCTTTTCCACACTTGCGCGAACTTCGCAATATGGCGGAAATGGCTCGCGACAAAGCCGACGAGGCAGAAGCAAAAGGCGATTTGAAGACCGCGATTCGGATTCGGCAGAACGTGTGGCGACTCGGCTTGCTGATGCGCGACACGGCACAATGGGCATATGAGGCACTGGTCGGAACCGATATTTTTCTGATCGCAACGACAGATACCGCCGCCAAAATCCCAACAAGTTCCATTCGGCAACTCGCGCAATGGGAGAAATCGGCGGCAGGCGTTGTGCGGTTACTGCATCGTGCCAAAAAGGGTTATGAAATCGAGACATTAAAAACGGAAGCGGCAAACTGCGGCGCGTTGCGGGAGCGAGTGGATGTTGCCCGCTACGATTCTGCCTATCCCGGCATTCCGCCCGGCATTCCCTTGCGTGAACTGTTCGGCAGTTGGATGCAGGGCGTTTTTTTGGCACAGCAAGGCTTGTCGCTGATTGTGGCTTATGGAGTGTTTTGGCTTGTGAAGAGAGTGCCGTCGGGCTTCTCGCGCCTTGTACTGCGACGGATCGCATTTTGGAGTGCGGGAGCGGTTGGCGGGTATGCGGCGATGGATTTGATCGGGGGCGTCCTCACGTCGCTCCGTGTTTTAATGCTGATGATGGCACTGACGATTTGGGGACTGCTTGCCCTGCGGAATCTCCCCCGCGAACACACCGAAGAGCGATTGACGCCCGACGAGTTGGTTTCGGTGCGCTGGACGCAGGGAACGGCGTTGCGGTTGCTGTGTTTGGTATTCCTGACCGGACTGTTCGCCCTGATTGCCCTGCGTCCGGCTCTGACAAGTCTGCATCCTGTCGCCCTGATGCTGACAGGAATGCTCGACGCTGCCCATACTGTGCGTTGGGAAACCGTCATCCTGCAAACCCTCTACGCCTCTGCGCTACCGTTTTTACTTCTCGCCGCACTTGTTGGATGGGCAATCTATCGGCGTGTCAGTCCCATTGCCGCTATTCGTTTCGGGCTGCCGCGACTGTTCCTGCCGTCGCTGTGCATTCTGTTGGTCTCGTATCTGTTAGTGCTGAACCAAACGCTTCGATGGGACGCCGAAGCCAGCCGCTCCATCAATATCGCCGCCCAAAACGACCTCAACTGGGTTCTGACGCACAGTAATATCGAAGATACTGCGGAGGAGTGATGTTTGCATCAAACTCGCATCACAAAGGGCGATGTCGTGGTGAAATTGCGGCGATTTTGAGGTCAGGCAAACTGATACAGCGATGTTCGCGGCACAGGGCGGCATAGGACGTTATAATTGCGCGGAGAGAGGCAAATTATACCACAGCCGCCCTGCTCTCTCTTACGCGCCGAGTTCGTAGCAGGTGAGATGCTCTTTGTCTTTGATATAGAGGCGATTGCCGACAAGCGCGAGCGGTGACCAGATTGTTTCCGGTTCCGCGACTTTCCACTCCCCAAGCGGCTTATACTCTTTGGTGTCGGCGGCGAGAACGTGCAGTTTGCCCGTATCGCTCAATACCAGAATCTGATCGCCCGCCACCACGAACGACACGAACAGTTTGCCCATGCCTTTGGGCGAAGTCCATACGGTTTTCCCTGTCGCCAACTCGATGCACACCAAGCGTGTTCCCCGTTGCGAATAGCCGAGCAGATGATCTTGAAACACAACGGGCGTGGTGAGGTACGCGCCCAAGTCGGCATTGATCCATGCGGTTTTCTGCGTGAGTTTGTCGCCCTCTTTGGTGATGCGAAGGGCAGTTGTCGGCTTGGCTTCGCCGCACACGATGACATGGTCTTTCCACAAAACGGGCGTGATGATCGTCTGCTCAAACATCGCCGTAAAGGGAAATTCCCAGAGTAGATCGTGGCTTGTCGCGCCGATGCCTACCATGCGCGTCCCTGTGAAGCCGACAAGCTGCGGGGTTCCGGCAAGCGTCGTGATCAGCGGAGAGGCGTAACTGCTCCGATCTTCGAGGGCTTGCCACTGAATCTTTCCCGTTTTGCGGTCGAATGCCGTAAACGCCCCTGCTTTCTTGCCGCCGACGGGCAAAATCACGCTGTCGCCCTGCACAAACGCAGACGCAGACGCGCCGCACGGCGGACGCCACGCATCTTCGCCGAGTTTGTCTTTCTCCACGCCCCAATACTCTTTGGCGAGGTCGTGCTTCCACAGAATTTTCCCGGTTTTCACGTCGAGACAGTGGAACATTCCGCCGAGTCCCAGCATATACACACGGTCTTTGTCCACTGTCGGCGTCGAATTGGGACCTTTTCCGGCAGTCGGGTCGGGCGGCGCATACGCGGACGGATACGACTGCCGCCAGAGTTCTTTGCCCGTATTGGCGTCGAGGGCAAGGCACACTTCACGCTTGTCCGCCTCACGCCCCATGATGAACACACGCCCATTCGCCACGACGGGAGCCGAATAGCCGATGCCGACTTTGCTGCGCCACTTGGGAGCAGGAAACGCGGCAGACCATTTGGCAGGCAGTTTTGCATCAAGGGCGTGTCCGTCCCGGTTAGGTCCGCGCCACTGATGCCAGTCGGCGGAAAAGGCGGGTACGGAAAGGGAGAGAGCAAGGGCGGCAAACAGCCAGCGTGGCTTCAGCATAAAACACTCCGATCAGAAAAAGTAGAGCGACAATCCCATTGTCATAGCCGATTGACGCAACAAGCGGCAGGAGGTTATCACGGCTCTGTCCAATAACAAGGGGTTACATCGAACGATTTCACGATTTTTGAGGAGAGAAAAACCATGAGCAAAACGGTTAAAGTTGGATTGATCGGTTCGGGCTTTGTCGCCGATATTCACGCGCACGCCATCAAAGAGTTTGTTCCCAATGCCGAAGTTGTCGCCGTCGCGTCTCCTACTCCCGGCAAAGCGTCCCAATTCGCCCGTGAACGCCATATTCCGCACGCCTTCGAGGATTATCGCGAAATGCTGGCACTGCCGGAAATTGATATGATTACGTTGTCTCTGCCCAACGATCTGCACTGTGAAGCCACTCTTGCGGCGGCGGCGGCGGGCAAGCACGTTGTCTGTGAAAAGCCGCTGTGCCGCACTCTTGAAGAGGCAGACCAAATGATCGCCGCCTGCAAACGGGCGGGTGTCCTCCTCTTGTATGCCGAAGAGTTGCTGTTTGCCCCGAAGTATGTCCGCGCAAAGAAGTTGGTGGACGAGGGCGCACTCGGCACGGCGTTTCTGGTGAAGCAGTGGGAGGAGCATTATGGACCGCACTCGGCGTGGTTCTATGATGTCAATCGTTCGGGCGGCGGCGTCATGCTCGATATGGGCTGTCACTCTATCGAGTATGCGCGGTGGATTTTCGGTAAGCAGCCAGTGAAGAGCGTCTACGCGCAATTGGGAACTTACGTTCATGGCGACAAGACCATAGGCGAAGATCACGCCATCGTCATTGTCGAGTATGAGGGCGGGCAGATCGGGCTTGCAGAAAACTCTTGGGCGAAACCCGGCGGCGTGGATGACCGCGCCGAAATCTACGGGACAAAGGGACATACTCGCGCCGACCTCTTGCGCGGCAACGCCCTGACAACCTATTCCGATGTGGGCTATGGCTACGCCACCGAAAAAATGGACACGACAACGGGCTGGACTTTTACCACGTTCGAGGAAGTTTGGAATTATGGATTTCCGCAGGAGATGCAGCACTTCGTCAACTGTGTTTTGGGCAAAGAGGAGCCGATAGAAACGGGCGAAGATGGGCGCGAAGTCCTCAAAATCATTCTCGCGGCGTATCAGTCGGCGGGCGAAGGGCGCAAAATCGAATTCCCCTATACGCCGAAACCGTATGTCCGCCCGATTGACCTTTGGAAATCAAATGGCGCATAAAAACGCCGACAGTTTCGCAAGTCTTTTTTCAGTTGAGGGGAGCAGGGTTTGGCACAATATATCGATTCGGGATCGGGTGATCCGGCACAGGCAATCGGCACATGGCTCGACGAACAAGTCGTTAACGGAATTCGTGGTTTTCGAGGTCAATTCGGTTACTTTGCGTTCGGTGCACTCGAAAATTACGTGGGGGTGTTGCGTGAAACCGCCGAAGCAGGAAACCCTGTTCATCTTGTTTTGGGTTCCAACGAAGGCAGTCTGCTTGCCTCGGATTTACAAAATACATGGAGCGTTGTGGAGGGAACAACGAATGCGAGTTTGACAGTCGTTTCATACCGCAATGCCTTTTTTCATCCGAAGACGATTCATATCACACGCACTGATACGTCTACAACGGCTCTGGTCGGCTCCGGTAACCTTACGGAAAAGGGACTTGGTGTCCATGTCGAAGCGGCTCTCATCCTCGATACAGATAAGGGAGACAATATGACAACGATTCAGGAGATTGCCGACGCGGCAGAACGATGGCATACTCTGACACAGCCCAGTATTTTTCCGATCCGTAGCCAACAAGATATTGACGATCTGCTTACAGCGAATATTATTGCCGTCCTGCCTCCCCATCGCCCTGTTCGTCCAACAGTCGGCACAACGTCTGGTCAGCGAACACAGCCTTTGGCGTCACGTCCCGTTTTGTGGAGACCAAAACGACGCCCTGCGGTTCCTGCTGCGACCCCGCCGATATTACAACCGACAATCGCCCCAACCTCTGCCCTGCGTTGGTGCAAACAGTTACGCGCTTCGGATGCTCAGCAAGTGATTTCAGGAACAAATCCGACAGGCAAACTTCGCCTGTCCCAAGCCGGAAATCCAATTGATCACAGAACATTCTTTCGCAATGGCATCTTCTCACATTTGAGCTGGGCAATGCAGATAAGAAAGGGAAACGCTGTTGAAATGGCAGTCGGACAATTCGATGTTACAGTGAGAGGGAGCAATTTAGGGACTCTTTCACTCGTCATCGATCATGCACCACATCGAGAGGCGCAGCAAAACAATGTACCGACGATTCTTGCGTGGGGAAGTACATTGGGGCGGACGTTGAGTTCCACTTCGCATATCGGCGACTGGAGCATTATCGAACGGGATGGATTTGGAAATCTTTCGATGACGATTCAATCAGCG
This sequence comes from uncultured Chthonomonadaceae bacterium, assembly GCA_964591025.1. Classification (GTDB taxonomy): domain Bacteria; phylum Armatimonadota; class Chthonomonadetes; order Chthonomonadales; family Chthonomonadaceae; genus CAZPZP01. Next base: position 1,775 of record CAZPZP010000111.1, on the reverse strand, counting down.
CGTCCAAGCTGGCATCCTTAAATATCAAGCGAGCTGCCGTGAAAGCGGCGATTGCGTAAACAAATGCGTGCTGCTGCAATCACAGGCAGGACATCCCGATAAAGAGGAATTTTTTCCGCCAAGAGAAAATCCGTTGCAGCAATAAGCGAGTCGTTTTGATCCTGCTGTCCTCCTGCTTTTCGGCTGATTTCGTCTAACGCGGTGAGATGCGAAGCGATGTCTATCATCGGGACAAAGAGGCGGGCAATCTCGGACGGGACAAGTTCCAATACTCCTCCTCCATAAGTCCGCCCTTCGAGTTCTGCCGAAAGCAATGTCGCCGAGTTATGAAAACCAGCCGCGAGATTCTTTTCTTGACCAGCGAATCTCTCTTTCATTTCTCCGCGATAGATGGTATCCGTTGTAAAGACATTGGCAGTATTGAGGATGAGACGATGATGCTGATGCGAACGCTTCGCCATCATCAAGCGTCCCTGCTTGATGTGCGGCACGCGGAACCACGGGGAACGAATGCGGCACTTATAGCGTTTGGGTAACCCTTGCTCTTCTCCCATCCTGAGATAACGGGATGCACCTTGTTCAAGAAGAGGATCGGGACGTTCGCAAGAAAAATCCAGCAGCCACGATCTTTTGCCTTTCCTGCGTGCCGTCTCGAAATCGTTAGACCGGAACTCTATTCCCGGACTCTCCGCCGTGCGTGCCAAAAGAGGGCGTATCCAATGAGCCAACTGATACGTTTCGACGGCTTGCTCAGCGACGGTAAAAAATTCGTTTGCTCCTGTAACAATGGCAACACCAATCGAAGCCGCATCACCGAGAGAGCAAAATTCAGGCGAACTCTGGAGGATATGAAAGGCTTGAGACTGCTCTCTCGTTAGGAGAAAGCGCGTCCAAGAGATATGAGAAGAAGCGACAGTATGAATCCATTCTTCTCTTGTGCCGCATACTTTTTCACTGAAGGTGACTTGACGTGAAGTAGCAGATTTTTCAACACGGATACCGCTCACAATCAATACATCTTGTAGAATATCGGGGAACGAGTCACGCGGGAAAAGGTCAATACGAAGTTTATCAAAATCACGCAGTAAAAGCGAGCGGACTTGACCTGCTGAAATTGTGGAAAGCAATTCATTCGGCAGAACGAATGCAAAAGCACCGCCAATTTTGAGATACTTTAGACTTAACAGTATAAAGGGTATCCACAGATTGGAAACCCCTTGTAACTCCTGCCCTTCGGCACGCAGCATCCATTCCGCCAGTAATCGATCTCGTTCTGCAACGAATTGGTATCGGATAAAGGGCGGGTTCCCAATGACGGCATCGTAGTGCAGATCACTGTGACTTGCCCACTCGAAAAAACTGTCAGCAAAGACCTCTCCGTTCAAGCCGTACCGAATCAATTCCGCACGGCACTTAGCTGCCTCAATGTCAACGATTTCAAGGCACGTTGGCTGCGGACAGGAAAATTTGTTTTTTTCGACTGCCCGTGCCATTCCACGCAGAAATGCTCCATCACCTGCCGAGGGTTCTAAGATACGAAGAGGCTGCTGTGTATCGAGGAGAGCAGAAAGCCGGTCAAGGCAAGCATCTACCAAAGCAGGAGGGGTATAAAACGCGCCTCTTCTCTTCTCTTCTCCGATTTCTTCGATAAATTTCACATTGTTCTCCAGAACACTCTTCTCTACATATCTGACACAAACGAAGCGTAAACGCAAGCAAGACAACTCCGTAAGAGTGTTCTCACGGAGTTGAAAGGTTGTCTTACATCGAACGAA
>CAZPZP010000110.1:0-8936 GCA_964591025.1 uncultured Chthonomonadaceae bacterium | reverse complement strand
AGGGCGAGGCAAGCCGTCGCCCCTACGCACTCAAAACCCAATGCACATGAACAGTACTGGCATTGCCCAATGACCCAAAACCTACAGAATATAGCGGCTCAAATCCTCGTCTTTGGCGATGTCATTAAGACGTTCGCGCACGAATTCGGCGTCCACTATCATCGTTTTCTCCTCCCGATCAGGAGCCTCGAACGACAAATCCTCAAGTAGCCGTTCCATCACTGTATGGAGTCGTCGCGCCCCGATGTTCTCGCTGTTGCGGTTGACATCGGCGGCAACCCGTGCCAACTCGGCAATCGAATCCTCGGTAAACTCCAGATTGATCCCTTCCGTCGCCATCAATGCCGAATATTGACGGGTTAAGGCGTTGCGCGGTTCGGTCAGGATGCGCTGAAAATCGGCTTGCGTCAAATCTTCGAGTTCCACGCGAATCGGCAGCCGTCCCTGTAATTCGGGAATCAAATCGGATGGTTTGGAGACATGAAACGCCCCCGCCGCGATAAACAGAACATGATCGGTTCGGACAGGTCCATGTTTTGTCGTCACAGTCGTACCTTCGATGATCGGCAGAATATCGCGCTGCACCCCTTCCCGCGATACATCGGGACCGCCGCCGCCGCCGGAGCGCGACTGCCCTGCGATTTTGTCGATCTCATCCACGAAAATAATTCCCATCTCTTCGGCGCGTTGGATCGCTTCACGGGTCAGCGAATCACGATCAATAAGATTCTGTGCCTCTTCCTGCGTGAAAAGCGTTTTGGCTTCGGCAACGGTCACGGTTCGGGACTTTTGACGGCGCGGCATCATATTGTTGAGTGCGCCCTGCATATCCATTCCCATTTCCTCCATCCCTTGCGCGGAAAAGATTTGCAGGAACGGCATCCCCTGATTCTCTTCAACCAAAATTTTGATTTCGTCGTTATCGAGGACGCCGGACACAATCTGTTCGCGAATTCGAGCGCGAATCCGTTCACGGCGCATCTGATCTTTTGCCTCTTCGGCGTCGCTTTCCGGCTCCGGCGTAATCTCTTTTGGCTCCGGCGCAGACAGTTCACCCGGAATCGTCAGCGAACCGGTTTTGCCGAGAAACTGGCTCATCATTTCGCGAACCTTCATACTCATGTCTGCCGTCTCGTCGGACTCGCGTTTGCGCTTGTTGGAGGAAGTTCGCAAGGGCTGCATAATATCGAGAATGCGATCCACGGCACGCTGTTCGGCGGCGTCTTTGACCTCGGCGATCTTTTCGGTTTCGATAAGACGCAGGGAGACTTGCAACAGGTCACGCACCATCGAATCGACATCGCGCCCGACATACCCGACTTCGGTAAACTTCGTGGCTTCGACCTTGACGAACGGAGCATGAGCGAGAAGTGCGAGACGGCGAGCAATCTCGGTTTTGCCAACGCCAGTCGGACCGATCATCAGGATGTTTTTGGGAATCACTTCATCGCGCATATCGGCAGCAAGCAGTCGCCGCCGATACCGATTGCGGAGCGCGACGGCAACGGCACGCTTGGCATTTTTTTGCCCGACGATATATTTGTCTAATTCCGCCACAATCTCTCGCGGCGTCAAATCTTCACGTATTTCATCCATTCTCTTAGCAGCTTATCCTATCTCTGGAATTTTTCTCGTCTCATAATACCCGTTCGGCGGCATTCACACACACTATTACGTTCCCTCTCGTGCATTTATCGCCCTGTCAACGCCGCGAATTTTTTTCACCCAAACCGAAAAAAAAATCCGCGCCCCTTTCCGGTTTGAAAAAGAGACGCGGAGTAGAGGGGTAGAAATTGCTGCTGAAGAAGCGTTTCACGAGGAGTGCCGCTCGCGTCCGAAGGCTCTATTGCCGGGACAGCGGCACTCTTTTTTGCGTCTCTTTCAGAGCGAATTGAGAAACGCCAGCAGATCGGCACGTTTTGCGGCAGAAAGCCCGACGTAGCTTTGGCGAGACCGGTTCGCTTCGCCGCCGTGCATCCGAATCGCGGCATCAATAGTCGAAGCGCGTCCGTCATGCAGGAACAACTGCCGAACCGACACGCCCCACAAAGGAGCAGTCCGCCATTCGCCGCCTTGCGCGACACCTTGACGCACGCCGTCATCGAATGCCACGCCCATATCGTGCAGAAGCAAGTCGGAATAGAGGCGCACTGACTTATGCGACAATGCCGCCACGGGATTCGCCCCTGTCGTCATCGCCGGCACATGGCAGGAACTGCATTTGATCGCCGCAAAAGTCTGCTCGCCTCGTACCACTGCGGGAGAGAAGGATTTGCGGGCAGGAGGAGCCAAGAACCGCATAAAGTCGGCGAACAGATCGATGTCGTCGGGGTCGCCCTCTTCCTCTTCGGGATCGGGAACCGGGTCCCAGATCGGATCGAACGGCTGTCCCTGCGGCAAATTCTCCGTCGGGAACAGCGGCGAAGTGATGCCCATTTCATTCTGATAGGCGTCTGCCGAGAACACATGGATACTGGAAATTTGATTTTTCCAGCCAAATCTCCCGATCTCGTACTGCCCTGTTTCCGGGTTCATCACCCAGTTGACACGTCCCGAAATCCCGTCCTGATTGAGATCGAGCGGGTCGATATTCCGCAAAATCTGTAGGGGAGAGATCGCTTCCATCAGTCCCAAGCCGAAAAGCGGCGTGCTGATACGGCGCGAAACGAATTCCGCATTGTTCGGAACCACTTCAGGGTTGATCGGACATTCCGGGATGATCTCCTGAATCGAGCGTCGCTCCAGAACCGGTCCGCCCAAATCTTCCAAGTCGGAATAGACGCCGTTTCGCATTCCGCCGATGCGGGTCACTCTTGAAACCGTGAGGTCGAATCCGGCTCCGCCCACTCCGCCCTGTACATGGCACTCACCGCAGCTTTTGCCGTTGAAAATCGGACCCAAACCATCTGCAAATCCTTCTTCTTCCAAGAAAAGTTCTTTGCCTTCTTCAAATAATGCCACCTGTGCAACGGTCAATCCCGGTAACGGGTCGCCTAAGAGTGTTACGCGGGGAGCTTGCGCCTGCCCCTTCCAACCCGCAGCCATCAGCAAACCGATACTGGACAACGCCAATACCGAAAACAGCCCTGACTTATTCATCTTTTGCTCCATTGCATCTCTCTGTCGGAGATGTCATTTAAGATAATGCCCTCGTTGTAATGGCTAAGGGCGGGAGTGATAATTCTTCCTCTTCGTCATGGATATTGGAATCATGTTTGTAAACAACCGAAGAGTTGAATAGAAACATCATGGGATCATATTCATCAAATGTGAAACTCAGATGAAAGAGAAGCAATTATCTGTCCTAACAGGAAAAATCTGGATATTTTCACTCTATTTCACTGAGAGCATCCTGTGATTATTCACAACAGGGAGCAGTTTAGCGGGGAGACGAGCAATTTCGATAAATATGGAACCGGATTATCTCTTCATGAGTAATAAGCGATACAAAGTTCGCAGGAAAATGATGAGGTGTTGTACTGGAAACCCGTTCCGATTTGATACCCATTGGAGAAATGGCTCCCGATATTTCCGTGATGGATGCAGACGGGCAAGCCGTTCGCCTGTCCGATTTTCGCGGCAAACAGCGTGTGGTCTTGGTTTTCTATCCAAGCGACAATACGCCTATCTGCACCGCCCAACTCTGTGCGTTTCGAGATGACTGGAACGCATTCGAGAAAGAACACACAGCGGTTTTCGGTGTTAACCCGGCAAACGCGCAGAGGCACCGGCAATTTGCAGACAAACACAAGTTTCCGTTTCCCTTGCTGGTAGATTCCGGTGGAAAACTGGCGGCGGCGTTCGGTTGCCGTGCCTTGTTTGGAATCATTCGTCGTACAGTGTATGCAATCGACAAGCATGGGCGGGTCATTTATGCAAAACGCGGCAACCCCGCTCCCGGCGAGATACTGGCGGCTCTGCAAAATGTGCAGGACGCTTCTGAAATTTTTTGATGACATTGTTATATCACACTCATTCTCTATAGGAGGCTGGAATAGTATCGTATGGATTCGGTCAATGTACACACGCAAGCGGCAGGACAATTGCCTGCCGTTCACCCCGTCACTCTCACGCGCCCGGAAGCGCGACCCGAAACAGATCGGAATTCTCACCAGAGTAACCACGATGAGCGACGCCACCACGACGAGCAGCGTCTGCGAGCATTGGTTATCGGAGCGGGTTTAGGTGGCTTATCTGCCGCGATAAAGTTGGCATATCAGGGCTACGAGGTGGACATTTTCGAGCAGAACGTCCACTCCGGCGGACGCATGGACATTATCGAAGAGCAAGGGTTTCGGATCGATATGGGTCCGAGTATGCTGATGATGCCCGAAGTGGTCGAGAAGATTTTTGCCGACTGTGGGCGCGATTGGCGCGATTATCTCACCCTCATGCGGATCGATCCCGCCTACAAAATCTGCTGGACGGACGGAACTTGTCTCGAAATGGGAACCACACCCGAACAGATGGAGGAGCAAATCCGTACTTTTGCCCCCGAAGATGCCGCGCCGTTCCGCCGCCTGTATGAAGCCATGCGTGCCAAATACGAAAACGCCCGTTTCAACTTCATCGAGCGACCATTCAACTCGGTTTCCGACCTTGTCAATCTCCGTACTCTCAACGGTTTCCGCAAAGCCCTGCCTCTCGAAAGCGTTTGGAACTTCGTCGGCAAGCACGTCAAAAGCGACAAAATGCGCCAAGCGTTCTCGTTCCAAACTCTGTATCTCGGTATAAGCCCGTTCTCCTGCCCGTCTATTTACGCGCTGCTGCCGTTCATCGAAATGGAGTTCGGTGTCTGGTTTCCCAAAGGCGGAATGCACGCCATTGCGGAGGCGTTAGAAAAACTCTTTGCAGAACTCGGCGGCAAAATTCACTACAATCAGCCCGTCGAACGCATTCTCCTCAACGGCAGACGGGCAACCGGCTTGCGAACGGCAGATGGCAACGATTGGCATGGCGATGTCGTGGTTTGCAACATGGATTTGCCGACCGCCTATACTAAGCTGCTTCCCAAAGAGATGCGCCGCAAAAATACCGATGCACGCATGGCGAGTTTCGAGTATGGCTGTTCGGGGTATCTGCTGTATCTCGGCGTCAAGCGTATTCCCAGTCATCTCGGACACAACGCGATCCTACTCAGTGACGATTACAAGGAAGTTTTAGACGACATTTGTATTCGCAAAGTCCTGCCGCGTGACCCTGCCATGCACCTCTGTATTCCGACGCGCACCGACCCCAGCCTCGCGCCGCCCGATCACGATATTGTCTATGTGCTGGTTCCAGTTCCCAATGCTCAAGCCGACATCGACTGGGCAATCGAAGCCCCGAAACTGCGCGAACGGGTTCTCGATAAACTGGAGGCGACAACCTTACCCGGACTGCGCGACGCCATCGTATTCGAGCGTGAAATGACGCCGCCCGACTTCGAGAAGCGTTATGGCTGTTATGCGGGCGCGGCGTATGGCGGCTTGAATCCAACCTTTATGCAGTCGGGCTATTTCCGCCCTCGCATGAAATCCGAAGATGTGGACAGCCTCTATTTCGTCGGAGCCAGCACACATCCGGGCGGCGGAATGCCGATTGTCCTCACGTCGGGGCGACTCGCGGCGGAAGAGATTATCGCCAAAACCCCAAAACGATAGAGAACCACAGGGAACACAGGGACAATACCAAATTCATGATTCACGAAACCACACGAAAGAACACGAAAACAATGCCAAAAACTGCAATGGATTCTCTCCCAATGTCCCCTGTGTTCCCTGTGGTTAATAAGATGAGAGGGGCGGGGGTTGGATGGGCGAGGTGTTCGGTCAAGGAGCGCGGCAGGAGGTTGGAGCGGCTACGGGTTTTGATGGCTGAGAATGCCGACGAGTTGGCGCAGTGTGTGAGTGAGGAGATTGGCAAGCCGTTGCAGGAGGCGTATGGAGCCGATGTGCTTTCGACAATGAAGGCGTTAGGTTGGGTGGTCAAGAATGCGCCGAAAGTGCTAAAAGAGCGGGGTATTGCGGGGAAGCGCGGAGCATATCGGCAGGCGATGCCGCTGGGTGTGGTCGGCGTCATTGGGACGTGGAACTATCCGGTTTTTCTGGATACGGCTGCCATTGCTTGGGCATTGGCGGCGGGGAACAGCGTCGTTTGGAAGCCGTCGGAGTTGGCAGAAAATACAGCGAAATTCGTCTATGCGTTGATGCGACAGGCGGAATTGCCGGTGGAGTTGGTTTGTGGGAGTGGAGCAGTGGGCAGAGAGTTATGCCATGCCGGTTGTGACAAAATCGCGTTCACGGGCGGCGTGACGACGGGGCGCAAAATTCTTGCAGAATTGGCGCAGCATGGAACGCCTTCGGTGATGGAACTCTCCGGCAACGACGCGATGATCGTGCTTGCCGATGCCGATGTCGAAGCGGCGGCAAAGTCTGCGGTTTGGGGGCGGGTCTGCAATGCGGGTCAGAGTTGTGTCGCGCCGCAAAGGGTTTATGTAGACGAATCGATCTATGAAGAGTTTTTGACGGTTTGCAAGCGCGAAATGGAAGCGTTGCGGTTCGGCGTGGATTATGGCAGTTTGCGAACTTCCGCGTTATGCGAACGAGCGCAAAAGTTGGTTTGCGAGGCGAGAGAGTTTGGGGGGCGGGTTTTGGTTGGCGGCTGTCCCGTTTCTGAGACAGGCGGCAGAGGATTTCAGGCGACCTTGCTCGCGGATTGCGCCGAGCATCTTTTGATCATACGCGAAGATTTTTTCGCGCCCGTTTTGACGGTCAATTCCTTCTCCGATGTGCAGGACGCGATAAGAAAAGTCAATGAGTCCGAAATGGGACTTGGGGCGAGCATTTGGACGCGCAATATACGCCAAGTTAGAGAATTGGCGGCGTTGCTCCATGTCGGGGTCGTCTCCATCAACGCGGTTTTGATGGACGCGGCTGACCCCGCCCTGCCCTTTGGTGGTAGAGGTGCGAGCGGATTTGGAAAACAGCGCGGCGCGGCGGGGTTGGAAGAGTTCGTTGTCTGGAAAACGGTTGCCCTGCACAAATCGGGTGGAACCCGGCGACATCTGTTTCCCTATCGCCCGCAAACCCTGCCGATACTACGCGGCATAATTGCCCTTCAAGCGGCAAAGGGACTTGGTGCGAAATTCAGGGCGATGCGAGAGTTGGGTCAAGAGGCAATGAATTGGAACAAAGACGCTCCAAATGAGAGTGATAAAGAGATTATGGAAAGAGGAATTGACGGATGAAAATCGGTGTTGTAGGCGGCGGGTTGGCGGGATGTGCTGCTGCGGTCAAGTTGGCGCACGCGGGGCATGAGGTCACGCTTTTCGAGAAAAACAACCATCTCGGCGGCAAAATGAATGTTTATGAAGAACGCGGCTATTATTTCGATATGGGTCCAACGATCATCACCAAACCCGACGTGATTCACCGTCTCTTTGAAGATGTCGGGCGAAACAGTGCCGATTATCTCGAATTGGTTGATCTCGATCCCCAGTGGCGTTCGTTTTTCTCCGATGGCAGTCATCTTGATCTCTATACCTCGATGCAGGAAATGGTCAAAGAGTTGCAGCGATTCGCGCCCGACGAAGTCGCCAATTATCTCCAATTTCTCGCCTATTGTCACCGAATGAACGATATTTCGGATAAATGGTTCTATTGGAAATCTTACGGCAGTATCGCCGAAATGATGAAGGCGAACCCGATGACCCCGCAATCGCTTGGTTTGGCGATGAGCATGGATCCGTTCAGTACGATGCATCAGGCGATCCAAAAGCATTTCAAGGATGATCGGCTGGCACAGTTGTTCGAGCATTTCGTTCAATATGTTGGGTCGTCGCCGTTTGTCGCTCCCGCAATTTTGTGCCTGATTCCTTGGGTGCAGATTGCTCTTGGGTGTTGGTATCCGATGGGCGGAACTGGCAGTATCGCCCGCGCCTTGACGCGACTTTGTGACGAGTTCGGCGTGACAGTGCGCTATGAGACTCCCATTGAGCGTATCCATACCAAAAACAACAAAATCGTGGGTGTCGTGCCGCAGGATGGCGTCATGGAATCGTTCGATATTGTGGTCGCCAACTCCGACATTGTCCGCACGTTGGAGCAGATGATCTCGGAACCCGCCGCGAAAACCTATCTCCACAAACACGAAAAGCAGTTGGAACCGGCGTGTTCGGGCATCGTGCTGTATCTCGGCTGTAATAAAACGTGGGATCATCTCAAGCATCACGATTTTTATTTTTCGACGGACAGCGACGCGGAATTCCACGACATTTACGACAAAAAAGTTCCGCATGAAGACCCGACTTGCTATCTCGCCGTGCCAAGTCTCACCGATCCTTCTGTAGCACCGGAAGGCTGCACTGCCCTGTATGTTCTGGTGCATTGCCCGTATCTGACGGAGGCGTTCGATTGGGACAAAGAGGCGATTCGGTATCGCGACGTGATTATAGATAAATTGGAAAAATGGGGCTTGGACGGATTGCGTGACAGCATCGAAGTGTCGCACACCATCACGCCGCGAGATTTAGAGCAAATGTACTGGGTCAATCGGGGCGCGATCTATGGCGTTGTCACTCAAAAAGGCTTGAAGTCCGCATTCAAGACTTCCAACCGCAGCGACATCATCAAGGGTCTATATTGGGCGGGTGGCAGCGTCAATCCGGGTCCGGGAGTGCCGATGGTTCTGATGAGCGGGCAAATCGCCGCAAACTGCATTATCGAGGATTACGGAACGGGCAGCAAGCGTGCAGAATTGCAGGAGAAACGCGAATTGGCGACGGTATAGGCAATCTCAAGTTTGCGGGTAACTCTTGAGGCGTATTCTGCTGGCGATTCCCATCACAAAATCGCTCCGAAAAATCTTTATAGCAATAGGTTTGCTCATTCACCTCTCGCAGCGGATACTGAAAGTACCCGGCAAGAAAGTACAAGCGTCTTTACCTCACCCCCAAC
>CAZPZP010000109.1:0-9109 GCA_964591025.1 uncultured Chthonomonadaceae bacterium | reverse complement strand
TAGAATAAAAATACAGCGGCACAAGTCATCAGGCACTCATGCCGCCGAAGTCAAGCCTAATCAGTCCTGAGTTTTATTGTCGATATATTCGACAATGTGGCGCACCGTCGGCAGTTTCTCCGCATCCTCGTCGGGAACTTCGACTTCGAATTCTTCTTCCAGCGACATGATGATCTCGACCAAATCCAGCGAATCGGCTCCGAGATCGTCCACAATTGAAGCTTCCATCGTCACTTCATCTTCGCTGACATCGAGTTTCTCGACCAAAACCTTCTTCGCACGCTCAAATGTATTCATGGATAAGAGTTCTCCTTGGTTATAAGACGGCAGAGCGTCGGCTCTCCGTCTGATTTTCAGATTTTTCAAGCCCTTCCCTCTAAGTTTGGAAAGCGGGGAGGTTGTCCGCGAAGGCGGACGTTGCGTACTTGCCAGCGGGGAATTTATTCCACCGCATTACATAAACAGACCACCATCTACCGTGATGACTTCGCCCTGAATATAGGCGGCGGCGTCCGAACACAGAAAAAGGACTACACCCGCTACATCTTCCGCAGAACCCAAGCGGGCAAGCGGAATCTGCTTGATCATGGCGTCCTTGAATTCGTCTTTCAAGTCTCCGGTCATCTCGGTTTCGATGAAGCCGGGCGCGACAGCATTGATCCGCACATTGCGCCTGCCAAGTTCTTTGGCAAGCGATTTTGTCAAGCCGATCAGTCCCGCTTTCGAGGCACTGTAGTTCGACTGTCCGGGCGCACCGACTCGACCATTGACCGAGCCGATATTCACTATGATACCCCCGCGTTGTTTGACAAAAAGCGGCGCGACGGCTTTACAGCACAAAAAAGCCCCTTTGAGGTTGGTATCGAGAACCGCGTCCCAATCCTCTTCGCTCATTCGCAGAATCAATTTATCGCGGGTAATTCCGGCGTTATTGACCAGAATATCGAGTCTGCCGAACTGCTCTTTGGTTTGCGTGAGAAGGGCGTCTACCTGACCGGCATTAGAGACATCGGCTTGGGCAGCAATTGCCTCCCCGCCAAAACCCAAAATGGCATTGACCACTTCTTCGGCGGCTTCGGCACTGCGGCTGTAGTTGACAGTAACCTTCGCGCCCTGCGCCGCAAGAGCCAACGCCACCGCCCGCCCGATACCGCGCCCCGCGCCGGTCACAATCGCGACTTTTCCGGCAAGAATCATTCTGCGATTTCCTCCTGCGTGGAGAGTGTTTGGCACGCCGATTCGAGCGAGGCTTTATCTTGAACGCTGAGAGTTTGCGCCGATTTGTCAATGCGTTTCATCAAGCCGCACAGCACTTCGCCGCTTCCAAATTCCACAAACCGCGTGATTCCGTTGGCAAGCATCCACTGCATAGATTCTTCCCAGCGCACGCTTCCGCTGACTTGGCGCGTCAGTCCGCCGACCAAATCGTCGGGCATTTCGACAGGCTGCGCGGAGACGTTGGAGATAATCGGAATCGTCGGCTTGCGAAACGGTGTACGTGACAGGTGAGCAAACAGTGCGTCGCCCGCCATCACCATCAGCGGAGAATGAAACGCCCCCGAAACGGCAAGCGGAAGCACGCGCTTCGCCCCAAACTCTTTGGCGAGTTCGCCCGCTTTTTCGACGGCTTCAACCTGACCGGAAAGCACAATCTGCCCGCCGCCGTTATAGTTCGCAATGGCAACAAGTTTGCCTGTTGCCTCACGCGCCGCCTTGCAGAGCAGACGAGCGGATTCCGGTTCGATTCCCAAAATCGCCGCCATCGTTCCGGGCATTCGCTGTGCCGCATCGCGCATCAGTTCGCCGCGTGTCCGCACCAGCCTCAAGCCGTCCGCGAACGCCAGCACATTCGCCGCCGTAAGTGCCGCGTATTCGCCGACACTATGCCCCGCTACGGCATCGGGCGCGAATGGACAAACCGACTGCAAACTCCGAAACGCTGCGACGCTTGTCACATAAAGAGCCACTTGCGCGTTTTCCGTTTGCTTGAGTTCATTCTCATCGCCCTCAAAACAGAGCATTGCCAAATCGAAGCCCAATATCTCGTTGGCTTGCGTAAATAACTCTTTTGCAGTCGGAAAATTCTCCGCAAGGTCACGCCCCATGCCGACCTTTTGCGAGCCTTGACCGGGAAACAGAAACGCGGTTTTACTCATCGGTCTTTCCCCCAACGCATGACGTTTGTCGCCCACGTCAGACCCGCGCCATAGCCGCACGTCACCACCAGATTGCCGCGCTCCAGTCTGCCCTGTTGCTGCGCCTCCGTGAGTGCTATCGGAATGGTTCCCGCCGAAGTGTTGCCATACCGATCCACATTGACATAGACCTTCTCGGCAGGAATTTCAAGGCGTTCGGCGATGGCATACATTATCCGTGCATTTGCCTGATGCAGCACCAGCAGATCGACATCCTGCGGGCGCAAACAGACGTTAGCCAAAGCGTCCAAAATCGACTGCGGCACAATACTCACCGCGAATTTATAGACTTCCTGACCGCGCATTCTCAACAGATGTTCATTGTTATCGAGGGCGTCATGGGTTAAGGGGGTGCGCGATCCTCCTGCCGGTATCCAAATCGACTCGACACCGCTCCCATCCGCACCTAAAACCGAAGTCAATATGCCCTCGTCGGGCGAACACGCTGTCAGAACCGCCGCGCCTGCCCCATCTCCGAAGAGAACGCACGTTCCGCGATCTGTCCAGTCCACCTGTTTGGTGAGCGTATCCGCCCCAATCACCAGAATTTTCTGCATCATGCCCGACTTGATGAACCCGCTGGCAACCGCCAGCCCATAACAGAAACCGGAACACGCCGCCGCCAAATCGAACGCCCCCGCCCGCTTTGCTCCGAGTTTCTCTTGAACGATACAGGCAGTCGAGGGCCAAACATAATCGCCGGACGTTGTCGCGCACACAATCAAATCCAACTCCGAAGCGTCTATTTTGGCATCACTGAGAGCGTTTTGTGCAGCGAGAAGAGCGAGGTCGGAGGTGGCAGTCGCACTGTCCGTAATACGGCGCGTGCTGATTCCCGTGCGCGTCCTGATCCATTCGTCGTTGGTATCAACTAATTTGGCGAGGTCGTCGTTGGTGACGATGCGTTCGGGAACGCCCAACCCCAAGCCGACAATCGCGGCATTACGGGTTCGTGTCAATTCTTTGGGCGCAGTCTCGGCGCGTTCTGAGTGGTCGGAAGGTGTCATAAACAACTGATTTTCGGTGCGGTTATTTTGCGGGTACTAAAAGTACCCAGCAGAAAAGTACAAGCGTCTTTCAGACGAGATAACCTCTGCCTTGTGCGTCTGAAAGACGCTTGTTTTTTCTTGACGGGGGTTTTCAACCTCCGGCACGCTCGGTTTTCAGACAGGCGGAAGTGGAGGCGCGGGAGCCTCGCAGACCCGATCCCGTATTGTGCTGACTATTTCGCTGGCGACGGCGCGTTCCGCCGCCCGGCAAGCATTCAGCACGGCGTGGGCATCGGAGCGTCCATGCCCAATGATACAAATTCCATTCAAGCCCAAGAGCGGCGCACCGCCGCGCTCGGCATAATCTAATTTTTTGCGTAACTCTCGAAAGACCGGCTTGAGCGGCAGAACAAACGGCGTCAGCAATTTTCTGGCACTGAGTCCCTCTTTCATCAGCCGCAAAACCATCTCGGCGACGCCCTCGCTGGCTTTCAGAAAAACATTGCCCGTGAATCCATCACAGACGACGACATCCACTGCCCCGCGATACACATCGCTCCCTTCGACATTGCCGAAAAAGTGAAAAGGTCGCTCGTCCGACTCCTGCATAAACAGCGCGTGCGCCCTCTTGACAAGTTCGTTGCCTTTGCTCGACTCTTCGCCGTTGGACAACAGCCCGATACTTGGCTTCGGTATTCCCAAAACCTTTTCGGCATAAATACTGCCCATCAAAGCAAACTCGTAGAGATTATTCGGATCGCAGTCGGGAGTAGCTCCTGCGTCCAACAGAACGACAGTTCCTTTGAGTGAGGGCAGAGGGGTAGCAATCGCAGGACGATCTATTCCCTTGATTCGCCCCCAAGTGAGCAGAGAAACCGCCATCGCCGCGCCCGTATTGCCGATAGTGACAAGGGCATCGGCGCGTTTCTCTTTGACAAGTTTCGCGCCGACAACGACAGAGGCATCCGGCTTCTTTTTATACGCGACAGTCGGCTGATCGGTCATCTCGATGACCTGCATTGCGGGAATAATCTCCACGTTCCGCAGTCCCGATTTGGCGAGTTCCGGCTTGATGATCGCCGGGTCTCCCACCAGTAAATACTGAGCGCGGGACTCACGGGCGGCTTGCAATGCGCCCTGCGTGACGATCTGCGCCCCTTTATCGCCCCCCATCACATCGACGGCGATACGCATGGAAATACTGGACGTCGTAGTTTGATCATTGCTCACCGATTAGCCCTGTGTCTCGTCCTCGACTTGGAACACCTGACGCCCGCGATAGCGTCCCGTTGACGGATCGACGTGGTGCATCAGCGTCACTTCGCCCGGCTTCTCGAAGGAAGGGACGATGGCAGGATGATGGGTCAATTTATAGTGCGTGCGACGCTTGCGCGTGCGCTGATTGGAATGGCGGCGTTTCGGCAGTGGCATTGTCTATTCAAACCTTTCTCAGTCAAAAAACAGAGCGCGATAGCTATCGAACTACTCTTGGGTCTCGTTATTTTTCAGCAATTCGCCCAGTCGGGCAAAAGCCGGATTGATCGGCACGGCGTCCGCATCGGTTTGCGAGGTCGCCCCGAATTCCTGTAAAACCTCATCAGGACGGCGCAAACAATGGGCGCACAGTCCTTCATCGTCGGTAGGCGGCAGGGGTTGGATCGGCTGTTCCACCATGATGGCTTGGCGAACCAACTCCGATAAATCGAAAACCGCCCCATCGAAAAACTTGCCCGCATCGGGGTTTTCATCTTCTTCGATCACTGTGGGTATTTGGGCAAGGCGTGCATTCGAAACGTGTCGCAATTCAAACGCTTCATCAATTTTGAGCGCGATGGGATACTCGAAATACTCGGCGCACCGACTGCACGCCAACGCCATCGTCGTTTCTACCTCGCCCGTGAGAATCAGCGTTCCGCCCGTATTGTTGAACGTGATCACTCCCTCCAGCGGGGTCAGACATTCGATGTCCTCGTCCACCATTGGCGACTCGTTCACCGGGTAATCGGTTTGCCGTCCGGGTTCCTGCAATACTTCAGTCAAATCAAGTCGCATCGTCATACCCCAAATGAACCACGGAGAACACGGAGGACACGGAGACAATGCAAAGACGATCTACGAAAAACACGAAAACAATCCGAAAACGGGTTTGATTTCTTTAGTTTTTCTCCGTGTCCTCCGTGTTCTCCGTGGTTCCGAATTATCGGGTTCGATCCAGCATTTCGCGCCCGCGCTGAACCTGCGAAATTGTCTTGTTCATTACGTCCTCAATTCGGATCAGGACATCTTTGGCGTAATCGTCTGCCCCGCGCCGGATGGCATCCGCCTCTTGTTGAGCGCGTTGACGCAAATCGTCGGCTCCGACCTGTGCCTCTTGAACAATGATATTGTCCGATACGAGCAGTTTGGCGTCGGCGTTCGCTTGCGAGACAATCAGAGCCGCTTCCGACTGCGCTTTCGCGACAATCTCTGCACTCTGCTGCTCGACAACGGAGCGCGATTTCTCTTTCTCGCGCAAAAGTGTTTCGTTTAATTGAGCCAGTTCGCGCTGTGCCGTTTCGCGCCGTGCCGTCATATCGTTGCGACTGTTGTCGACCTGCTTTTGGGCGGCATCGCGTGCGCCGTCCACCACTTTTTGCGCCTGTTCTTTCGCCTGTTCGAGAATGGCTTCGGCGTCTTTGGCGAGCTTGGACGCCTTTTTCATCTCTTCCGGCAAGTTGGCGCGGATTTTCATAATCGTCATATGGAAGCGTTCTTCATTGAACCGCAGTGTTACAGGTCCGATGCGCTTGGAGCCTTCGACGATATTTTCCAACTCGGTGAGCAGCTTCAGAATGTCTACGCTGTGATGCGTGGGCGCAACGAAGCGGGGGGCATCATCGAGCGTTTTCACTGTAACAATCGCCTGATCGGGTGCAGAGCCGTTCAGATCGAGGGGTTTGCTATTTTTATCGGCGTGTTTGCCGTTGGTTGCTTCAATGGGCGACTTTTTGTCGTAAGCGTTGTTCAACACAATCAGGTACCAACCCTTCCACCGCACCGCCTAAGCGGGCAATCTCTTTGACGATGCTGGAACTGAGGTAAGAGTACTCCGCTCCCGTCATCAGGAAGAGAGTTTCGATCTCAGGCTGCAAGCGGCGGTTCATCAACGCCATTTGCAGTTCGTACTCAAAATCAGAAACAGCCCGCAAACCTTTCACAATCGCCGTGACACCGTTGCGGCAAGCGAATTCCACCAGCAAGCCCTCGAACGTCGTCACGACCACATTTTCGCACGGCGCACACACCTCTTCCAACATCTCTGTCCGCTCTTCTATCGTGAAAAGCGGCGACTTTGTCCCGTTGGGTGCGACGGCAACCAAAACTTCGTCGAACATCGCCGATGCCCGACTGATAATATCGAAATGTCCATTTGTCACCGGGTCGAAACTGCCCGGCACGAGTGCGCGTCTCATAAGATAATCAACCACAGGGGACACAGGGATCACAGGGACAATTCCATAACCAAAATCGTTGGATTGTCTTTGTGTTCTTTTTGTGTCGTTTCGTGGATCAATGAATTTGCATTGTCCCCGTGTCCCCTGTGTCCCCTGTGGTTCAATTTAGCTGACGGCGATCAGTTCCGAGCCGAGTTCGGTTTGTGCCAGTGTGCGGCGGAACAGGCGATTTTCCGGCTTCGTCAGTTCGGGATCATCAGCGACCAGTTGGAATGCCGCCTCACGGGTTTCGGTGAGAACATCCATATCGCGCAAAATGTCGGCGAGAATGAATTCCGGCAGTCCGCTTTGCCGCGTTCCGAAGAACTCGCCGGGTCCGCGTAGGCGCAAATCCTCTTCGGCAATCCGAAAACCGTCTCGCGTCTGCGTCATGATCTCCATACGAGCGCGTCCGACTTCGGTTTTGGGTTCCGCCACCAAAATACAAAAACTGGCGTGTTCGCCGCGCCCGACTCGTCCGCGCAACTGATGCAGCTGGGCGAGTCCGAAACGATCCGCGTCTTCGATAATAATCACGCAGGAATTCGGCACATCAATTCCGACTTCGATGACTGTTGTCGAGACTAATACATCCAAATCGTGCGCCTTGAACCGTGCCATCACCGTCTCTTTTTCGTCGGATTTCATCTGTCCATGAAGCAGCCCGATGCGATACTGCGGCAAAACCTCGTTGGCGATATGCTCACTGAGTTGCGTGGCACTTTTCGCCTGAAGTTTTTCGCTGTCTTCGACAAGCGGGCAGACGACATAAACTTGTCTGCCTTCATCCAAAAGTTTTTGTGCGCCCGCATAGACTTGCGCCCGTTTGTCCGCCGATTTCCAGTGTGTGGTGATCGGTTTGCGTCCCGGTGGCAGTTCATCTAAAACCGAAACGTCCAAGTCACCGTAAAGCGTCAGGGTTAAAGTACGCGGGATCGGCGTTGCTGTCATCACCAAAACGTGCGGACGTTTGCCTTTTTTCGCGAGTGCCTGACGCTGCAAAACACCGAATCGGTGCTGTTCGTCTATGACTACCAAGCCGAGCGACGCAAATTCGACGCCCTCTTGAATCAAGGCGTGCGTGCCGACTACAAGGCGCGATTGTCCGGTCATCAGGCGGTCACGAATTTCGCGTTTTTGCTTCTCCGTTTGACTGCCAAGCGAGAGCTCGACTGCCATTCCAATCGGTTCGAGCAATCCGCGCAGAACGAGCGCGTGCTGCTGTGCCAAAATCTCTGTCGGAGCCATCAACGCCGCCTGATACCCGTTTTGGACGGACATCAGCATTGCGGCGAGGGCGACCATCGTTTTGCCGCTGCCGACATCGCCCTGAACCAAGCGGTTCATATTTCTGCCGCTCGTCACGTCCTGTGCGATCTCGGCGATAGAACGCTGTTGGGCGTTGGTGAGTTGGAATGGCACAATCTCGGCAAGGTCGGCGTTGAGCTGCGGCAAATCCACTTGGAAGAGAATGCCGTGCGATTCGTGGCAGTTCTGCAAGCGGCGCAGGGCAAGCAGGGTCTGCAACCGGAAAAACTCCTCGAAAATCATGCGGCGGCGGGCTTCGTGCAGATGCTCTTCGCTTTCAGGAAAATGGATATTGCGCGTGGCGGAGTGAATACCGATAAGCCGATGCTTCAAGATGATCGGCGCGGGCAGACTTTCTTCCAAAAGCGGCGCGTGCGAGGTCAGAACGCTGTCGATCAGTTTGCGAAAGCGTCCCTGTCTTATGCCTTCGGTCAGCGGATAGATCGGCACGATGCGGTTCATGCCGAGCGAGTCGCCGTCCTCGTTGACCTCTTCCCATTCGGGATTCTGAATCTCAATTGTCCAGCCGGAGCGTTTCGCCTGTCCATACACGACGAGAGCGCGGCGCGTGGCGGCAAACCCCTTGAAGGTCTTTTCCATATAGGGCTGATTGAACCAGATGAGCTTGAGCGCGGAGCCTTGATCGTCAAGCAGAACTTCGGTGATCTGCATTTTCGGTCTCGGATACTTGGTGGTCGCAGCGATGACTGTGCCGCAAACCGTGACGTATTCGCCGGTTTGGACATCGGCGACACGGCGAAAGTGCGAGCGGTCTTCCCAGCGGCGCGGCAGATGCTTGAGCAGGTCGGCAACGGTATGCAGTTCCAGTTTCGCGAGAACAGTCGCCGCTTGCAATCCCACGCCTTTGAGAAATTGCAGACTGTCGTCGAGGCGCGGCGCGTCACCCACAGGGCGCACGGCAGGACGGTTGGCGGCAAATTCAGGCGGATTTTGGGACGGCACGAGAAATCAGTCTCCCTGTTGGCGGCACAAGAAAATTGCGATGTCTTGAGCGCGTGCGGGTATTGTAGCCGACGGTGTATTCAGTTGTCAATGAGAGTTGCAACAAAAGAGACGGTCGTGTTTACGTCCGTCGCGTCCGGTTAGTATACCCCATGAATCGCGGGTTGGCGGTCACTTTTTT
>CAZPZP010000108.1:0-9112 GCA_964591025.1 uncultured Chthonomonadaceae bacterium | reverse complement strand
CCTACGGACGAAATTCCCTCGCCCTATCGAGTGCGAAGCACGGCACGGCGGAACGAGACCTGCACGCAGACATTTATTCTGCTGGACTCTTGCAAGAGGTCTAATATCTGACGGATAAGAGCGATTTGTCCCAAGTGATAGGCATTGTGCAAAACCAACATAAGCAAAACCTCGTCAACCGTGTCGCCGTTCCATAAGCGGCGCGTCAGTGCATCAGGGTCTTGTGCGATGGTTTCTGCCTCGTTCAATCAGTGCAAAAACTTAGAGCGGATACTCTCCCGTTGTTCCGCCGGAACAGGTACCCAATCGCCGAGTCTGCCCTTTTTGCGCTCTAAGGGCTGCTCGGTGATACGCCCCAGCTAACGCTTCTGCCAAAAACAGCATCTACCCGACACTTCTTTATCAACCTACCTATGTCTGGTAATTAGTGGCTTCGCAAACAGGAATTTTCCTCTTGCGGAGGGTAATCCCTTCGTTTTCATCGGGACAAAAATCGGCTGTCACCCCGACAAGCGAACAAAAAAAGCCTTTTTCCAACAGCCACGCAGACTTTGACTTAGATGAATAGTAGTCAAACATACGTCGAAATAAAAAGTGTCGGGTAGTGAATTAATGAGCTGGATTTTCGGGAATGTGTCCGGCAAATACATCTCTCACTTGGGGTCGCTGGAATCGTTGGCACAGATGCCTACAGCCTTTTGCAGGATGGCTATCTCCTGCCTCAAAAGTGCATTCTCCCGCTCCAATTGCGCGACTTCCGACTCATGCGAGTTGCTGCCGGGCGAGAGACTCTCTGGGGGTGCTAAGACGGCAGCTTTCCATCGGGCTATCACCGTCTCACTAATGCCCAGTTCCCGAGCAACAACCAGATCGCCGTGCTCTTGCGCTAAGCGAACGGTTTCACGCTTGAACCTTTCGTCATAAACTCGTCGTTCGCTCATGGTCTTCTTCTCGCGTTCTGTTTCTTGTGAATGCTGTGAGAAAACTCAGATGCAGTTATCCTCAGTGTTGTGGCAAAGTTCAATCTCAATCTCCTCACTTTCTCTAACGATTTTCAGAAAAAGGCAATTTGCTTTCCTCTTTTTGCGTCGTCTTATGCAGAAAGGCTCTGCGACGTACTCAGACTCGCCGCCAGTTTGAGCAACTCTCCGGGAATACGGTGCAGAGGAAGAACAAATTCTGCCCCCCCCAATTCGATAGCGACACGGGGCATACCAAACACCACACAGCTGGCTTCATCTTGGGCAATGGTTCGCGCACCTGCGTCGCGCATTCGGCGCATACCACGCGCTCCGTCATCACCCATCCCTGTCAGCAGCGCGGCAACTGCATTCTTTCCCGCGTGCTTTGCACACGAATCGAACAAGACATCAACTGAAGGACGATGCAGATTGACGGGCGGATCAGACGTGACCCGAACTTTGTATTCTGCCCCTGAACGCACGATAAAGGTATGGAAACTGCCCGGCGCAATCAGCACTTGTCCCTGAATAACGCGATCACCATCTTTCGCCTCTTTGATACTCATTGCACAAATCCCGTCGAGGCGATTCGCAAACGCTGCCGTAAAACCCGGCGGCATATGCTGGACAACGACAATTCCCGGCGCGTTGGCAGGAAGTGCCGACAGCACAGTCCGCAAGGCTTCCGTTCCTCCCGTCGAAGCACCCAGCGCGATCATTTGATAAGTTGTCCGAAAACCGATGGGCGAAATTTCGACGGCAGGTCGGACAGGAGCAGAACGTGCCTGAATTCGGGCTTGTGCTGCTGTTTTGACCTTGGTGATGATCGCGTTGGCACTTTCGACAATCCCAGAACGGGTATCAATCGTCGGTTTGGGAACGAAATCCACCGCTCCCAACTCCAACGCCCGTAGTGTTACGTCGCATCCGGTCTGTGTCAGTGTCGAGATCATCACTACAGGCATGGGACGCGCCCGCATCAGTTTTTCCAGAAACGTCAAGCCGTCCATGCGCGGCATTTCGACATCCAGTGTCAAAACATCAGGCTTGAGCTGCATGATTTTTTCACGCGCAACATAAGGGTCAGCGGCAGTGCCAACGACCTCGATACCGGGATCAGAACTTAAAATCTGAGTGAGAATCTGGCGCATCACTGCGCTGTCATCCACGATAAGAACACGTACTTGTGCGGGCATACTTTTGATTCCCTTTCAGAACAAGGTAATATTGTCGTCTTCAGGAATGATTTCTCGTTTCGGAAGGCTTCGGAGGGCAGACAGTTCACGCTGTCTCATCGCTTGGAGTGTTGTAGTGTCCTCACGTGGCAGCCGTTTCAACAGTGTTTTTCCGGAATCGGTAAGAAACAGAATCTTGCGGGCATCATAGCCGCCGACATCACGCCCTACGACATGAATTCCTTCCGTTTGCAAAAATTGACAGGCGAACTGGATATTGCGCTTGGGAACATTGTCCGCTGTTTCTTGAATCTGTAGCACATGACCGCCGCCAAACACTTTCGCTTCCAAACGCGACCGTTCGGCTCCTGCTTTCATGCACTCGTTGATCAGCAGTTCCATTGCGTTGATACCGTAGCGTGTGCTGTCTCCATCATCGCCGTGTCCCTGCGGCAGCATAAAATGATTCATGCCGCCGACACAGGTGATTGGATCGCGCAGACATACAGAGATACATGAACCTAAGACCGTGTGAATAGCCGTAGGCTGCCGACTGGCATATACACCTCCGATATGAATGGAATGGCGAAGTCGATCTCCAACTTGTGATGTTCGAGTGTTCATGCAGCTTTCACTTTCATTGAGGAGGCTTCCGAGAGTTGATAGATTGTCGCCCCGATATTTTGGAATGCGTCCGAAACCCCTGTGAGCGTCTCCGAATGACCGATAAACAGATAACCGCCCGGTCGGAGATAGCGTGCAAACCGTGCAAACAGCTGCCGCTGTGTCGGTTTGTCGAAATAGATCACCACATTTCGACAGAAAATAAAATCGAAACGTGTTTGTGCAGAAAAAGGATAAGGCTCTTCAAGGAGATTGATCTGCCTGAAAGCGATCTGCTCTTTTAATTTTGGTTTGACCATCACCTTGTCGGCATTTTCTCCTGTCCCGCACAGAAAATAGCGGCGAAGAAGCGTATCGGGAATAGGATCGACACGGTCTCGGTTATAAATTCCGCGTTTTGCATGAGCCAAGACATCCGTATCGATATCGGATGCCAGCTGCTTGACATCCCATTGACCTTTGCCCGCCAATGCCTCTTGGAGAACAATCGCCAGCGTATAAGGTTCCTCGCCCGTTGAACATCCTGCGTGCCACACCCGAAGGCGTCGCGAATCTGCCCCTCGCTGGACACGGAGAATTGCCTCCGGGATCACGGTTTGAGTGACAAAATCGAAATGGTGCGGTTCTCGAAAAAAATCGGTTTTGTTGGTCGTGATGCAGTTGATAAATGCCGTGCGTTCCTCGGTTTCCAAATGCTCCACCAGATAAGCATAGTATTCCTGAAAGCTTGAGAGCTCAAGGAGTCTCAGCCGCCTTTGCAGACGCGACCTCACCAGACTGCGTTTGGCATCCGACAACGTGATCCCGGTTAGTTTGTAAATCAGGTCGCGCAACAAGACAAACTCTTTGTCTGTGAGTTCCGCTTCCGAGGAGTTAATCATGATGAACTTTTGCTCTCATCTGAATGGATGCGTTCTTACGCGGCGGACAGCATATCCGCGCCCGCGTCCTGCAACAAAGCGTTGATGTCCAAAAGAATGATCATTCGTTCGCCGACTTTAGCCAGTCCACGCAGAACACTCGTCGCAGCAGAATTTCCCAGTTCCGGCGCAGGCTGAATGTCTCCAAGAGGAATCGTCATCACTTCAGAGACCCTATCAACAATCATTCCCATCACCCGGTCTTGGAGGACGACAACGATGATCGCCGCAAACTGATCATAATCAATCGATTCCATAGAGAACTGTCGCCGTAAATCCATAATTGGCATGATCGTCCCGCGTAGGTTCAAGACGCCTGCCATCTCTGGCGAGGCATTGGGAATGCGCGTCGTTGGCATATACCCCTTGATCTCCTGAACTTTGAGAATATCGACGCCGTACTCTTCCGTACCGAGTGAGAAGGTCAGAAATTGATTGTTCTCTGTTTCAGCGATTTGCGCTTTCGTGTGTTCTTTGCCCATAATCTTTGCCTTTCTTCCAAGGGAAAGCGTGAAGCTCTCCACTTACACTGTTCTTGTCGTAAACCCTCTCTTCTTGTTACCAGTTGGATGGCAAGAGTTGAAAGAGACGAGGTTTCTACACTTCTGTTCTTACACACTCTGCTTCATCTCTCCAACTTGGTATACTATGCAGCCTTCTTCTGCTCGTATTGAGAGTCGAGTTGGAACTGGCTGACCATTTCCAGCAAGCCGCTTGCCTGTTGGCTCATCATCTGGCTTGCCGCAGTGGCTTCTTCCACGAGAGCCGCATTCTGCTGCGTAATCTGATCCATCTGCATGATGGCTTTGTTGGTCTGCTCGATGCCCGACGACTGCTCCTGCGATGCGGCAGAAATCTCGGCGACGATGTCGGCGACTTTCTTCACAGAGGTGACAATCTCGGCAAGGGTCTCCCCGCTTTGATTGACAAGCAGACAGCCTTCCTGTACCTTTGCTTTGCTATTTTGTACCAGTGCCTTGATCTCTTTGGCGGCGGTGGCACTTCGCGCTGCAAGACTTCTCACCTCTGCGGCAACCACCGCAAACCCCTTGCCTTGCTCTCCCACTCTTGCCGCTTCGACTGCCGCGTTGAGAGCGAGGAGATTGGTCTGGAAGGCAATCTCATCAATCACGGTGACGATGTCCACAACCTGCTTTGAGGAGGCATCGATCTCTTCCATCGCTCGCACGACCTGAGCGGCGACAAGCCCGCCCTGCTCGGCGACGCTGCGTGCCTGTACTGCCATCTGGTTGGCTTGTTTGGCATTGTCGGCATTCTGGCGCACTGAGGCGGTCATTTCCTGCATGGAGGCTGCTGTCTCTTCGAGACTGGCGGCTTGTTGTTCGGTACGTTGAGCAAGATCATCATTGCCGGTTGCCACTTCGTTGGAGGCGAGGGCAATATTGCTCGCGACGCTTCGAACCTGACTTACGAGGGCAGAGAGATCAGCCATTTTTAATTTTTCAGAAATGTCTTCCCACTCGGCACTGTAGGCAATCGTCTTTCCCATGCCGTCCTTCACCTGCGAAATGAGCAGGCGCAGCATCAGAGAACCAATCTGGATATTTGCTGTATGCGGGAAGACAACCCCCCCGCCTTGGAGCATTTTTCGCTGATGTTCCGGGTTCTTGTGAAAGTCATCAATGCAGCGTCCCATAAGTTGGTCGGTCTGAAAGCTGGATCCATAAGCCTGTTTCAGTTCTGGCTCTATGCCTTTAAGAGTCTGGCTGGATTGCTTGTTCATGTAGATCAAATTCATCTTAGGGTCGATCATCATGATATTGGTATTCGCGCTATCCAATGTTGTCGTCAGCAGTTCATTGCGCTTGGCAATCCTGCCAATTTGCCAGACAAGCAGGCAGGCAATGCCGCCGCCCGCAACAAGCAGAGCCGTCTGTAGAATTCCGCCGAGTCGAAGAGCCTCCTTCAACTGCTGAAGCTCCGCTGCTGTTATCGGATGTTTTAATTTGGTGGCATTGCCTAAATAACTATTCATTGCCTGTGCCACTTGCCAGTGACTGAAGCAGCCAAGCAGTAACACTGTCGCGAAAGTCAAAGCAATTCTAAGACCGATGCCGGAATCCTTAAATATACGCATGAGTTAGCTCCTTAAAGCCTGTCTAACGATGAGCGTGGAGGGGTGCTGTCGGAACATCCTTGCTCCGACAGCAAATCCCTGCTTAGTCGTGTCAGAATTCCTCGAAACCCGCCTCGAAGTTATCGGGAGCGGCTTTGCTGTTGCTCGCCATCACCAACGGCGGCGGTTGTTGTGACCGTGAACCGCTGCCCTTGTTGCTGCCTGTCCACCGCGCTCGCTTGCCATCGGTTCCCGTTGCCTTCATCGGCTGAGCCGCAGATGCCGCCATGGAATGCCGCCCCCCTGCCAAGTAGGAGTCAGCGATCTGGAACCGACTGACATCGCTCTGCAAACTCTGGGACTGATCTCGCATGGACGTACTCGCCGCCGATGCTTCTTCCACCAATGCCGCGTTCTGCTGCGTGATCTGATCCATCTGCATAATGGCTTTGTTGGTCTGCTCGATGCCCGACGACTGCTCCTGCGATGCGGCAGAAATCTCGGCGACGATGTCGGCGACCTTCTTGACCGACTGCACAATCTCTTCGAGGGTCTCGCCGCTCTGATTGACGAGCAGACAACCTTCCTTCACCTTTGCCACACTGTCCTGCACCAGCGACTTGATCTCTTTGGCGGCAGTGGCACTGCGAGCCGCCAGACTGCGGACTTCTGCCGCGACCACCGCAAACCCTTTGCCCTGCTCTCCCACTCGTGCCGCTTCTACCGCCGCATTGAGGGCGAGCAGATTGGTTTGGAAGGCGATTTCGTCAATGACGGTGATGATGTCAACGACCTGCTTGCTCGTCGCATCAATCTCTTCCATGGCTTTGACCGCTTGGCTGACGACGTTGCCGCCTTTCTCTGCCACGCTGCGGGCTTGGGCTGCCATCTGATTGGCTTGTTTGGCGTTGTCAGCGTTTTGGCGCACCGATTCCGTCATTTCCTGCATACTCGATGCGGTCTCTTCGAGGCTGGCTGCCTGCTCCTCGGTGCGCTGGGCGAGGTCGTCATTACCCGCCGCGACTTCGTTGGAGGCGATGGCGATGCTGTCGGCGGACATTCTGGCTTTTGCCAAGATTTGGCTGAGTTCGCCCTGAGCGTTATGGAAACTCTCGATGGTTCCTTGCGCTTGGGTCACCACGCTGTTGAGCGTAGTGGCGATCTGTCCGAGTTCATCTTCGGAGTCGATTTCCAGCAAGGTTGTGCCGGTAGCCACTTGCTTGGTCAAGTCGCCTTGTGCCATCGCGTCCATTGCTTTGCGAAGATTGCTGATACAAATCTCGTTGAGTGATTTCAAGCGGGACATGATCTGTGCCACGGGAGCCGTAATGCTGCGACTGATGGCAATGCCGATGCCGAAAACACTCAGAGCAGACACCACGAGCAATCCGATGATTGTGTTGCGGCCGGATTGATAAATTGCTGTGGCTTCAGCGGCAAGTGTCGCTCCTCGTTTGGCGTTCCAACCGATCATCAAGTCGATTTGGTCGCAAAGGGCATAGAATTTGTCCCTGCGTGCCGTAACCAACTGCTGAGCCGCCTTGAATTTCGATGCCCCTGCCAGAGCGACAATCTCACTGTAGCCGCCTTGGTACTCGTTCCACATCTCCTTTAATTTCGCAACATTGGTTTTATCCTCTGCCAATATTGCTGACGGTTCATATTTGTCCATTGCCGTCTTGATTTCTGTCACTGCTTTATCGAAAACCTCTTTGATTTCTGCGGCTTTGACTTGACTGCCCGGCACAGCATTCCGAAATTCGATCGTCCGTAGCATTCTTGCCTGACCGGAAATTTTGCCGATATTGACAACGCCTGCTAATGGATCATCAACGATGTTTTTGGCTCCGGCATTCAGCTGCCCCAATCGCTGAACAGCAACGAAACAACTGAGAACAGACAAGGTAAGGCATAAACCGAATCCTAATTTCAATTTATTTGCCATTTTAAGGTTTGCAAACCATTTCATAATAGAAACCCTCCATAGTTATCAAATGTGCGATATACTCGCACGGGGTTTATCTTGCAGCACTTTCCTGTACTGAGTGTGTTACACAAATCAAAAAAACACTCTCATTTGCCGCAGCAAAACAACCTTTTGCAGATTGAACTTATGCGGCAGACAAGGCATAACAGGAACCGGGCGACAACGCCCGCTCTATCAATCCGTGAACATCAACAATGAGCGCGACACGCCCGTCACCAAGAATCGTCGCCCCTGCAATTCCCGTGACCTTGCCGTAGTTCGCTTCCAAACTCTTGATTACTACTTGGCTCTGACCGATCAGTGCGTCTACCATGAGGGCAACTTTGATTCCCTCATATTCCACAATGACCAGCAGACCCTCAGTGACATTGGTGACAAACGGCTGCACGCCGAAAATCTGATATAATCGCAAGAGCGGAATCATCTCTTCACGAACAATTGCCACTTCGGAGCGTCCGGCGACAAGGCGGACATCCCCCTCTTTGGGGCGAATGCTTTCGATAATGCTTGTCAATGGGATGATGTAAGTTTCCTTGCCAACGGACAGCGACAGCCCTTCCAAAATCGCCAAAGTCAAGGGCAAACGAATGCGAAATTGCGTTCCGCTTCCGGGTTTGGAGGTCAGCGAAACGGTTCCGCCCAACCCCTGAATTGACTGTTTGACGATGTCCATACCGACGCCGCGCCCGGAAAGGTCGGTCACTTGTGCCGCAGTAGAAAATCCGGGATGGAAAATGAGATTATAAATCACGTCGTCGGAGGGCGTCGGATCGCTTTCGGAGATCAGCCCGCGCTCGATGGCTTTGCTCAGAATGCGGTCTCGGTTCAAGCCGCGCCCATCGTCGGAAATCTCGATCATGATGCTCCCGCCCTCATGTGAAGCAGAAAGCAGCACCGTGCCTGTCTCGCTTTTGCCAGCGGCACGGCGTTCTTCCGGCGGCTCCAAACCATGATCGATGGAGTTGCGGATAAGATGAGTCAGCGGATCGGCGATAGCTTCGATTACGGACTTATCCAATTCGGTCTCTTCTCCGGTAGTTTTTAATTCAATCTTTTTGCCGCACGCAACGGACAGATCATGAACGAGACGCGGAAACCGACCGAAAGCGTGCTTAATCGGCAACATTCGAACTGCCATGACACGTTCCTGCAATTCGCGTGAGGCTCGTTCCATCTCAGCAACAGCCTCACGCAGACGCGGCAACTTTGCCATGGTGAAATTGTGAACGCACTCGTTGAGCATGGACTGATTGATCACGAGTTCGCCCACCAAATTGATCAGTTTGTCAATCTTATCTGTCGCCACACGCACCGTTTGTGCCTCGGCTTTGGGCGCGGGTTTCCCCGCCCCGGCAGGAACCACCCCC
>CAZPZP010000107.1:0-9120 GCA_964591025.1 uncultured Chthonomonadaceae bacterium | reverse complement strand
TCTGTGACTTTGAAGAGACCCCCAATCACTTTTCACGGTTTACTGCGGTGCTACCACACAAACTTGTAAGCCCGCGAAATTGTGAGTAAAAAACGAGACGATTAGCCCTTTTTCTTTTTCATCCTCTCATAACGCTCTTTAATGTCTTCGACGACTTCCTTGGGAACTTCTATGTTGTCTTCGAGAAGTTTGACGGCTTTCTCTTCGGCTTCGAGAGCTTTGTCTGTATCGCCATTCTTGAAACAGGCATAGGCGAGTGTATCGAGGATCATCGGGTCTTTACTTTCGCTCAACTCGACGGCTTTTTCCGCGATCATGACGGCGACATCGTAATCGGGAGATTTCAGTCCGGCTTTGTCATCCACAATGCTCCATGCCAACTGATTCAAGAGGGCGGGATCCTTGCTGTATGGCTCTTTTGCCGCCAATTCCTTCGCATAGGCACAACCGGCGGCTTCGTCCGTTTTCAGCACAAGTCCAAAACGAAACATCACCACATTGGTATTGTCGTTGAATTCAGGATTCTCTTTGATCACACGATCCAACTCGGTCAATGCCTCTTCGTTTTTGTTCTCTTGGGCAAGGCTGGCAGTTTTCGCAAGCAGTTTCTGCATTTTGGCTTGCACGGCAGCCTGTTTTTCCTGTGCTTTGCGTGCTTTTGCCT
This sequence comes from uncultured Chthonomonadaceae bacterium, assembly GCA_964591025.1. Classification (GTDB taxonomy): domain Bacteria; phylum Armatimonadota; class Chthonomonadetes; order Chthonomonadales; family Chthonomonadaceae; genus CAZPZP01. The sequence goes on along the minus strand of CAZPZP010000107.1, from coordinate 8,456 downwards.
CTTCGGCGACTTTTTGGTCGGCGGCAATTTTGGCGGATTTCATATCGAATTTGCCGGCGATGACGTTGCCGACAACCGCATCTAATTCTCCCATTGGATGCCCAATCCAAACGACTTTGCCCTCTTGATTGACAACAAACGCAGTGGGAATCCCCTGCTGTCCGGCGGCGTCCATCCACGTTTTCGACATCGTGGCTTGCGGACCGTCGAGCGCGACGACATAATTCATTTTCCCACCCATCTGCTTCACGAACGTGGCGACTTTTGGGGCATAGGAAGCGAGTTTCGCGCCGGGTTCTGCTTCCGAAACGCTGACGCCGACAAACGTCGCTTTGCCTTTATATTTTTTTGCCAGATCGGTCAAATGCGGAATAGTCGTGCGACAGGGCGAACACCATGTCGCCCAAAATTCGACGACGTAGACTTTGCCCTTCGCAAACGTCGTGACAGGTGCGCCTTTGAGCCATTTGGCGACTTTGATGGCGGGGGCTTTACTGCCGACACCCAGTTTGGCGGCGTGCGCCAGATTGGTAATCATCAGACTGGTGGCAAATACCAGTGCGGAAATTGCGAACTTTCGCATAAAATTATTCTCCTCAATCTGCCCGATGTTGGGGCATAGCAGATCAGCGACAAATTTCTGTGACAGGGTTTTATTTAGGGACTCTCAACACAAAAATCGTTCCGTTCTTGCATGGTGCGTCCGGCAGGACGCTCGTCCGAAGGACACAGAGGCGGGTACTTTCAGTACCCGCCGACAAGGCGATGGAACAGTTTAATCCGCGAGAGTCCCTTAGAAGAAAAGCCAAGCCCTCTGCATAACTCTGGGGGAAAATGCCGAACCTTCTCTACAGACGCAGAAAAGTGAAGGAGTGTTATCAAAGAAGCAGATTACCGTGTTGTGTCCGCCCGCCGCACCGCCTCGAAAAATGCCGCCAGTTTCGACATTGTTCTTTCGCGCAGTTTGTTTTCAGGGCGTTACAGACAATACAGGCAGAAGGCGAACCGTAACAGACGAGGCATGGCGGGCGGCTTGCTTGGGCATATCTTTATTGAATGTCAGCAGAACCGTTTCGTAGGTCTTTGTCAATTCCTCCGCCAAGGCAATGTGACAACTCCCCTGCGTAAACGCAGGGGCTTCTCAAACTACGCATAGCCTTAATGCACTCTCATTAGCGTTTGATGGCAGTGTCCCTGCCAATTTATCGGCAGACCGAAGCCTGCCAATCTTGCGAATGTTCTCCGCAGCATTCTTGTCCCGAAACGACTCCTGCGTTCCAATCTGCGTTGACAGCGACGCAACGGGTACTGAAAGTACCCGGCAACAAAGTACAAGCGTCTTTCAGACGCACCATTCCATGAGTTTTGCGTCTGAAAGACGCTTGTTTTTTCCAGACGGGGGTTTAAAACCTCCGGTGCGAGAGGTGAGCTGTTAACACAAATTTCATCTTCTCTTAACACAATCTTAATCTGAATTATGGATAATAGTGGGGGTTCGTTTATGTGACGAGCGAAACCTTGCGTCATCACTCACCCTAAAATCTGAAACCTATTCAGGTTGCTCTCATTCACCTTTGTTTGCTTTTGTTAAGAGGAAAAAATGCTGAAATCGTATCGCAAAGGGTTCACCTTGATTGAACTCCTCGTTGTTATCGCCATTATTGCCATTCTGGCGGCTATCCTGTTCCCTGTCTTTGCTCAAGCGCGGGAGAAGGCACGTCAGACTTCGTGCCTCTCGAACATGAAGCAGATCGGGACTGCCATGATGATGTACGCACAGGATTATGATGAAACCTATCCCGGTGACGATACGGCTCCGGTTGTCGGTGATGGACGCTGGGGAACCTACTACTGGATGTTCCTGACGATTCCGTATATCAAGAACAACCCTGTGGCATTCAGTAAACCGAAAGGCGGCATTTTCTCCTGTCCAAGCGATACGGGACAGGCGCAGGAATTGGCAGGAGACCGAACTATCCGTGTTTGGCCCCAACCCGCACAATCATGGGGATTGGAGCGCGATCCTGCACGCGGCAATAATCTCTGGTACTGGAACAGTTATGTCATCAATGAGTTGGTGACTGATACCGCGCCGATGATGGCGGCTTGGGAAGCTCCCGCAACCTCCCTTATGCTCCTTGAGGGCAACGACAGCGAGATCGAAGGCGATGAACTGCGCGAACTGCACGGCGTTCCCAAACAGTATGGCGGACCCGGTACAAATGGACATAGTTTGGGCTTGAACTTTGTCTATCTCGACGGACACACCAAATGGTCGCGCCTTGGTTATACCATTACCCATCAAACCAACGCAAGCCGCTGGACGTGGACATTCCCGCCGAGCGATGGCGGCGGAGCCAATGCGCGAGGTCCGTGGTCACCGGCGGGCAACGACTGATTCCGGCTGAGAGAATTCCTTGTTTGAAATGGGGGCGAACCGGAGGTTTTGGTTCGCCCTTGTGTTGTGTTTCTAAGGAATTCAAGAGGAGTATTTGAGATGATTCGCAGTCTGTGCGTGCTGTTAGGAGTGGCAATTTGCGGAGTGCCGTTGCGGGTGGAAACGCCCGTTGTGACGATAACGCCGACTTTCGAGACGCAGAGTGTTGTCTATGATGCTGACGATCCTGCGATTTGGATCAATCCTGAAAATCCCGAAAAAAGCCTACTTGTGGCGACGGACAAAGGCGACAGCAAACTGACGAAACTCAATGGTGCGCTGTATGTGTTCGATATGCAGGGCAAAATTCTGTCCAAAACCACTGTGGACAGACCGAACAATGTGGACGTGCAAACCGATTTCGTTCTTGATGGCAGGACGATTCCGATTGCGGTTACGGCGGAGCGACGAAGCGGCAAACTGCGGATTTTTGCGATTAAAACCAATGGGAAACTGCGTGACATTACGGGCAGAGCGACGCGAACCTTCGCCGGACAAGTCGGAACCTTGGGTCAGCCGATGGGAATCGGACTCTATCGCCGCCCGAAAGACGGAGCCGTTTATGCAGTCTTGACGCGAGTCAAAGCCCCGAATCAGGGCGCGTTGTGGCAGTATCGCCTCGAATCGGACGGCAAGGGGCGCGTCAATGCGGTGAAAGTGCGCGAATTTGGGACTCTCGTCGGCGGTTTGGATTTAGAGGCGGTTGCGATTGACGACGCGCTCGGCTTTGTCTACTATGCGGAAGAGAATAAAGGAATTCACAAGTGGCACGCCGATCCGGATCATACCGACGCGGAGAAAGAGTTGGCAATGTTCGGCACAGAGGGATTTGCTGGTGATCGGGAAGGCATCGGAATCTATACTCATGCGGACGGCACGGGCTATCTTGTCTGCACCGATCAGATTGATGGCGGCAGCCACTATAAAGTGTATCGGCGTGAGGGCGAGGCGGGCAGTCCGCATGACCATACCCAACCGTTGAAAATTTTAATGGGCGGCGCGGACGCCACAGACGGAATCGAAGTCGTTTCGGAAGCGGCAGGTACGAGGTTTCCGCACGGCGTCCTGATCGCGATGAACAGTAAAGGCAAGAATTTTAAGGTTTATGATTGGCGCGAAGTTGGCTTGAAATAAGACTTTCCGGTGAAATTTGCATAGAAAAAGCCCCTCTCTTCCAAAAGGGAAGAAGGGGCATCTGTGCGAGTGCTTTCGCGGTTAGTTGACTAAGTTTTGGCGTGCCATATAGCGGTAAATTGCCGCTCGCTCATCCTCTGCAAAGGAACGCGGTTCCGTGCAGATTTGGAGTTTGCGCTGACGGCACCAAATCACAAACTGCTCATCGGTAAAGTAATTGACCCACTCCGGCACGCGGACAATGGGCTTTTTCTCTCCACTCTCTAACTGCCCTAATATCATTGTCTTTTCTCCTGTTTCCATGCGTGCCTGATCTGTTTTCCGCGCAGGAAATAAACCAGAACAACGTTTTTACATTTCAGGTCTTGCTCTGTACAGTATTACGGGGAGATTGGAGCGATTCTTGCCCTTGGCACGACGACGCTTCCCAATTCCCCCGCAGTTCGAGGCAGAACAGGAGAGCGAATTTCTTCTCAGAACCGCTCGCCCCTCCACACCTCGGTTTATGTCGCAACTCAGTTACAGTTCGATTTTCACCAAAACTGTCTGATTGCCACGGCGCACGCGCCCCTCGATAGAGGCTCCCTCTTTCAGTTCACGTGCGACTTCGGTGAGCGATTTCGCGCTCGTAATGTCTTTGCTGCCCAGTTGGACAATCACATCGCCCGGCTGAATACCGGCGTTCGCGGCGGGGCTGTCGGGAGTGACTTCGGCAACCAATGCACCCTTGCGCGGCTTGCCTTCAATTCCCAATCGCTGCCAATTTTCTGCATCATCCGCATCGGCAATAGAGACGCCGAGTTTGCCCCGTTCCTTTTCAGAAGCGGCGGGCTTCTCGGCAACGGTCTTCGGCAGTTCCTGCGTGCCGACGGTGACCGTCAGCGGGCGTTCCTTGCCGTCGCGAACTACGCCGAGAGTGACCTTTGTTCCGGGTGCGGTCTGTGCGATTCGATCCCGCAGATTGCCGTCATTCGGAACGGGCAAGTTGTTGAATTTGACAATCACATCGCCGACTTCGACACCGCCGCGAGAAGCGGGCGATTCATCGGAAACCGACATCACCAGCGCACCGCTCTTTACGTTATATTTCTGCTGTGCGTCGTAGTCTACCGGCGCGGGAGCCAAGCCCAAGAAGCCGCGAGTCACGGTTCCTTTAGATACTAACTGCTCCATGACGTAGCGGGCAGTGTTGGCAGGAATAGCGAATCCAATTCCGACATTTCCCCCACTTGGCGATTCGATGGCGACGTTGATTCCGATCACGCGCCCATAAATATCAACAAGCGGTCCACCGGAGTTGCCCGGATTGATGCTCGCATCGGTCTGAATCAGGCTGGAGTAATCGCGTCGCTCCGCCCCCCCTCCGATGGACTGATTGCGATGCAGGGACGAGACGATTCCCGTTGTCATGGTGTCGCTCAGCCCGAACGGACTGCCGAAGGCGATTGCCCATTGTCCGATTTTGAGTCGCTCCGAATCCTCAACCATCTCTGCGGCGGGAAGCCCTGTCGCTTCGATTTTGACGAGTGCCAAGTCGCTCTTAAAGTCGCGCTTGACCTTGCCGACAAACTCGCGTCCGTCTGTCATTCGGACGGTGACTTTATCCGCGCCCTGTACCACATGATCGTTGGTGAGGATATAGCCGTCACTGCGAACGATGACGCCGGAGCCGCTGGCTTGCATTTTGCGTGGAGCCATTCGGAACTGGCGACCTTCAGGTGCGCCCTGAGACCCGAATCCCTCGAAAGGGTTGCCCTGTCCTGCTGTGCGTGCTGTTGACACGCTGGTAATATGAACAACCGAGGGGCGCAATTTGTCTGCGACCTGCTCAAATGCCGACTGAATACTGAGGGCTTGAGCGGGCGGGTTGACGGGCGTCGGTTTCTGTTCGGCGTTGCCGCGCAAGTGAGTGAAAGTCATGGCTCCCAGCGCAAATGCGACGGGAAGCCCGATGGCACGCGCTCCGATGGTTCTTGCTTTCGCTGCATTCATTATTATCGTATTCTCCTTCAAGTCCAATTCGGTTTCGTAAGATGCTGTCCGCCTCAGCATGGATATTTTGCGCCTGTATCGGCGGATTTGTACTTTGGTTCTCTTTAGATGTCTAAGATTCGATACGGGACGTTATGGCTTGCAGTTTCCGTTTCCCTTGAAAAGTACAGAAATTTTTCTCACTATTTTTCTGCGGATTTTCGCCTGTGTTTTCCCTGCCCGAAGTACGTTTCGGAATCGATGCTGATTCAGACGCCGAAATTTGCTTTTCGTTTCACCGATGCAAACAAAGTGCAAACAATGGAAAGTTTCAACGGTTAGGAGAAGATAACGCGGTTTCAGCGCGGAGCGTGACACCGTCGGAATGAAATGTGATCGCGCCCTGAGTGTCGGTGCGATAAATAGTCGCGTTCATACTCTTCAGGCGATTCATAACGTCGGGGTTCGGGTGTCCGTAATTGTTGCGTTTGCCGCAGGAGAAAACGGCATGGCGCGGCTTGACGGCGTTGGCAAAGGCAGGAATGGTCGAGAATCGACTGCCGTGATGTCCCACCTTCAGAACATCACAGGCGAGATTTTGGCGGGCAGTGAGGAGTTCGGTTTCTTCCGGTTCCCCTGCATCTCCTGTGAAGAGAAACGAATGGCGTCCGTAGTCGAGGCGCAGAACAATGCTGGCTTCGTTCTCCTTGCTGGTCATCATGGCGTCTGTCGGAGCCAAAACTGTGAGGATTGCGCCGTCATCGAGTATGATCTTTTGTCCGCGCCGTGCGATTCGGATGGCGGCGTTCCGGCGTTTGGCTTCACGGAAGATCGGGGCGATCAATGCCGATTCGGTTTTGCCGAACTGTCCGTTTTCCAGCAATAATCCGACGGGAAACTCATGGATCAGACTCGCCGCACCGCCGATATGATCCGTGTCGGGATGGGTCAAAATGAGAATATCAATCGCGTTGATTCCTCGCGAACGAAGATATGGCGCGACAACGCGCCGCCCCTGATCGTCGCTGCCTTCATCTATGATATTCCCTGCATCAATGACAATCACTTTGCCCGACAGTGACTCAATCACGCACGAATCGCCTTGCCCGACATCGAGAAACGTGACGCGCAATTCTCTCGCATCGCGCCGTGAGAACATTTGCCTTCCCATAAAGACAAGGAGAATGAGAGTGACAATAAGCCAGATAAAGCCAATTCGATGCCGAACTGTCACCATATCTGTACGTCCTCAAAATGCGAAGGCGATTGAGTTCTCCTACGCCACCGAAAAGCAGTCAGGAGGACAATGGCGTACCATGCACAGACACCAAAAAGGCTTAACGGAAAATTGAGAGACGAGTAGGGCAGATCGGAGGCAAATTCTATAACGGCGAGCAAGAAGGATAAGATTATCCCGATGACAAGATAAATCGGAACCGCCAAAAAGGGGCGAATCGCTGCCAGTGCCACTGCAATAAAACCCGCCGCCATCAAAAAGCCGACCATCGGCACAACAATTCCGTTGGCGAATAGCCCGACAAGCGAAAATGTAGAGAAATAGCAGGCAATGAGAGGAGCCGTACCAAGTTGAGCAAAAAATGTGACGACAAGAGTCACGGTTACCACTTCAGTTATGCCGCGTTGAACCCGCGTGCCGAAACTTTTGCCCTTGAATCGTTGACGAATCTGTAAGGTAACCGATTGGATACAGGGCGCGAACAAAACAAGGACAATAACGGCGGCAAATGACAATTGAAAGCCAATATCGAACAGATTGCGCGGATCATAAAGCAGTAACGATAACGCTCCAAGAGCGATAGCGATAGGGTAATCAGGTTCGCGTTCGATGATCATTCCAATAAGCAGGACACTCCCCATAATGGCGGCGCGAACTATGGAAGGTTGGGCATTCGCCATTAACGTATAAAGTAGAATGGTTCCGAGCGTGAGGTGGGGCGCATATCGGAACGTAAGACGAAACAGGCGAAAAAACCACAGCGAGAAAATTCCGACCAGCACGACATTCATTCCTGACGCGGCGCGAATATGAGCGGTTCCAGTGCGCTGGAAGTCGTCGCGGAGTCTTCCCGGCAAGTCGTTGCGCGTCCCAATTAATATGCCATTGAGTGTTGCGGCGCGTTCGGGCGTGAGATAATTATAAGGAGTGGATTGAATATAATCCCGAAGAGCGTAGGCGAACCGCGTGATGGGATTGCTGAGATTATATGACTCAATCAACTGCCAACCGTCGCGACGGCGAACCATTAATGTCGAATAGATTCCTTGTCGCGCCAGATACGCCCTATAGTCCATTCCGCCCGGATTGCGCGGCGGATCGGGCAGTTCCAATCTGCCCCGAATTTTCACTCTATCGCCATAACTTGGAACCGGCTCATGCAATTGTGACAACGACAGCCGCAACGCAATTTTGCCTGTGACCGAAGCCGTGCGCCCCGGTTCCGTTTCGACGGTTTCTGCGTTGAGAATCAGTTTTAATTTTGGGAGACTTTTGTCTTGTGGATTCTCCAAGCCCTCGACATCGGAGGCGACAGTTCCGTATATCGTGACGAGTTGCGGCGCAAGATGGGAAACATCATTTTTGGGAACCTGTGAACGAGAATGAAATACCAAGCCGCCAAAGATTCCAATGAGGCAGAAAAGTGCGATCCAGCCCCATTGTTCGCGCTTTGTGATTCGATTTAGCACGAAACTTGTCACACAAAATGCCGCGACAATCACGACAAGAATCGGACTGACTGCCATCGCCGCAATGCCGAGCGCGTAAGCCAATGCTGTCCAAATTAACAGGTGTTTGGGCTTCATTCCACGTTCACCACTTTACAACAACAATAGAACATCATGGTAATCTCCGGGAGACATAATTCACAGTGAAACGGGTACAAGAACGTACCCG
>CAZPZP010000106.1:0-9208 GCA_964591025.1 uncultured Chthonomonadaceae bacterium | reverse complement strand
ATTTCGCTGTACTCTTGCAAGAGGTCTATTGTTTTCGTGTCTTTTTCGTGTGTTTCGTGGATCAAGGAATTTATGGAGACTTATAATACGGTTTTTGTTGAGGGAACGGCGGCGCAGATGTTTCAGTTGGCGGCGGAGTTGGAGCAGTGGACTGCTATTCTGCCGCATTATTGGAAGATGGACGTGACGGAGAAATCAGAGGCGCATAAGGTTGCAAGTTTTGGGGCGTGGCGCACGTTTGATTTTGGGCTATTCCGACTGCGGTTTCCGTGCAAATGGCGGGCGCGGCAGGAGTTGTTTGCCGATGAGAATCGTATCACATTTAAGCACATCGGCGGAATCACCAAAGGAATGTGGGTCGAGTGGCGGATTGTCGAGACAGAAAAAGGAGTCAATGTGACGATTTATCATGAATTGAGTTATCCGGTTCCGATATTGGGGGCGTGGTTTGCGAATGCTGTGGTTGGGAAATTGTTCGTGTCGCCAATCGCGAATCGGACTCTGGCGACGTTCAAGCAACGGATCGAAGGCGTATCGTGAACGAGCGGCGCATAGTAATTACGGGAATTGGGGCGATCACGCCGATTGGTTCGGGATCGGCGGGGTTGTGGGCAGGGATTTGTGCAGAAAAATCCGCCATACGCGAGATCACGCGGTTCGATGCGTCGGGTTTGACGTGCCGGATTGCGGGCGAAGTGCGGAATTTTCAGCCGTCTGACTTTTTGGACGGCAAGGCGTTAAAGCGGTTGGATCGCTGTTCGATGTTTGCAGTGGCGGCGAGCAAGCAAGCGGTTGCCGATGCCGGGTTATGTTTGGAGAATGAGGCACGGGAACGGATCGGGGTCTGTATTGGGAGTGCGTTAGGCGGCGCAAGTTGGGCGGAAGAGCAGCACGCGGTTTTCTTGAAAGAGGGAGCGCGGAGCGTCAATCCTGCGTTGGCGTTGCAGATGTTCGTCGGGGCAGGCAGCTGCAATGTGGCGATAGAATTGGGCTTGCAAGGTTACAGTTCCAGCAATGCCGATTCTTGCGCGTCGGGAACCATTGCCATCGGGAACGCGGCAAATGCGATAGTGCGAAACGACGCCGATGTGATGTTTGCGGGCGGGGCGGAGGCTCCGCTCAGTCCGTTGTGCTTTGGGGCGTTCACATTTATTAAAGCGATGAGTAGTACGCGAAATGCCGAACCGGAGCGGGCGTGTCGTCCGTTCGATGTCGGGCGCGATGGGTTTGTGATGGGCGAGGGCGCGGCGGTCTTGGTTTTGGAAGAGCGCGAACACGCGATTAAGCGCGGCGCGACGATTTATGCCGAACTCGCAGGGTTTGCGGCGACGATGGACGCGCACCACATGACTGCCCCGCGCCCCGATGCAGAATGTGCGGCGCGGTGTGTGCGACAGGCGATGCAGAAGGCGCAGATTGCCCCCGAACAGATTGATTACGTCAACGCGCACGGCTCTTCAACGCGCCTCAACGATGTGACGGAAACCAAAGCGTTGATGCTGGCATTGGGCGAGAGTGCAGCACGGATTCCGATTTCGGGGACAAAGGCGATGCTCGGTCATGCGCTGGGGGCGTCGGGCGCGATTGAAGCAGCAATTTGCTGTTTAGCCATGCGGCACGGTTGGATACCGCCAACCCTCAACCTCGATACGCCCGACCCGGAATGTCCCCTCGATTATGTGCCTCATCGTGGCAGAGAAGCGGAACTCAATACCGTACTCTCGAATTCGTTCGGTTTCGGCGGCATCAACGCGGCGTTAGTTTTCCGGCGTGACTGAGGCGTCTGATATGTCTTGTGGAGTACTCTCCTGCTCGTCCGGCTTGGGAGTGGATTTGGTCTCTGTCGGCGCAGGCGTCTCGTCCGGTTTTGACTCTCCTTCACGAACTGACTCATAACTGTTTTCTACGGTTTGCCCCTTTACCGTTTCTTGCTCTTTAGGGACAGTCGTCATGCCGCGTTGCTTCCGGCGAATGGCTTTTTCTCGTTTTTGTGTGGACGTTGGCGGGGCAGTGTTTGGGTTCTTTTCGGGTTTTGCCCCTGTTGTCTGCTGAGTTGATAGAGATGGCGTGAATGGCTCGGCAGCCTTTTTCTCGTAGGAATTCTTCTTGATATATTTGGGAATGCTGTAAGCCGCAACGCCCACGATGATTCCGACAAGAATCAGCCCATAGATGATGCTGAAAAAGTGCTTCCGAGTGGCGACAGGATCGGGTTTTTCGATAAAGGGAAGGCGATTGGCGGGAACGTGTTGAATGTCCATTTCGCCCCACTGGTGTTGCGCCGAATACAGCAGAAAGAGTTTTTGGAAGCGTTTCGCCGAGGTATGCTGCCCGAAGGGGCGCAGATACGGCGCGTACTTGGCGGAAAGCTGCGGCTTGAACTCTTCCGAAAGCAACAGATTGCCCGGCTTGCCCTGATGCGCGATTTCGCGTGTCACCGTCAACCCTTCGCCTTCGAGAAGCCATGTGTCGGTTTGCGTGCGACTGAGAAAAACCTGCGCGTCGTGGTGCATTGCGATACGCAAACGCTGTGGGTATTTTTTGCTGAGTTCGATGGCGCAATGGGCGAGAGCGTCCGCCTCTGTCCGCGTGAGAACGATCAGCCCGTTTTGCCACAGAATACACTCAAGCACAGGCTGCCCGCCCGCCGATTTTGGCTGCTTCAGGAGGAGATCACGAATTTCATTATGGCGTTGGCGTGCCTCCATGCTGCCGAAATCCGACGTATCGTTCGAGACCCATTCGAGATACAAGAGATTGGCGGAAGCAGGCAAACGCGCCGTTTCGCCGCGAAAAACTCCCGTCAAACTTTGCCCGCGCCGGAGAGGGGCAGGGCTTCCTGACTCGGCATCCGCCCGAAGTGTCTGGATCAGGCATTCGCTCATTTCGCGGCGCGACCAACCTTGCAGACTGCGCGTCAGTGCCTCCCGCTGCCAGTCTGTTTTGCCCATCGCTGCAAACGCCTGCTCATATCCCGCCAGAGTGACTTGACGCGCAAAATTCGCTGCAACCTCTTTGATCAACGGTTGAAGCAGCCAAATCGCGTTCTGCTGCAAGCCTTGCAGATGCTCCCCGATATGCGAACGAATTTCGGGATGGGCATCGAAATCCATCTGCGAATAGAAGACGAGTGACAAGATGGCTTCGGCACGAATATCCAGATCGGGATGTGCAGTCGCGGCAGTCAGAAAATTCAAGGCAGTGCGATCCTGCGGAGAAACCGCGCCCAACGCTCCCAATCTCCGCAGGGCGATACAGCGTTCCTCTGTTTTGGGAGCGGTTTGCACCACCGAGAGGAGTTTCGTCTTGAGTTCGTCGTCGGCATTGAGATGGACAAAAGTTTCCGCCGTGAGCCGCTGAACCAAAAACAGAGACGAAGCCAGCCCGTGTTCCAACTCTGCGAGGACAGCCTTCGAACGCGCCGCAGAACCGATTTTGCCGAGAACCACTGCCGACGCCGCCCAGACAAAATCGTTGAGACTGTTGCCTAATAATTCTTTGCAATGCGCCGTATATTCGATGGCGTGCAGGGGCAGTTCGCGCAGTATCTCTTGCCGGTAGGTCGCTCCTGAGCGTAAAAGAGTCATTTCGGCGCACAAGGTTTCGATCACAAGGGACTGATCGCCCAATTCCGAAGACATTTCGAGCAGGGCAGCAAGAGCATGAACACGAATCGTCCGGTTATCGTCTTTGATTAGCGTGAGGAGAATGGGGAGCAGAACACGCGGCTCAGAAATGCTTCCGACGATTCCCGCCACTGCCGACGCCGTCGCCTTACGTTCCCATTCGACGCTCGAATGGGCTTTCTCCTGAAAATAGCGAACGAAAGTATCACGCCGACTCGATTCTTCGACAGCGGCAAGATACTGCAAGGCTTGAAGCACGGCTCGGTTATGCTTGTAAGCGGACTTTTGGGGCGGGAGATACCACATTCCCAAAACTTCATTGGCGATCCTGCCCGCGATCTGATCGCGCTTTTCGTCGGGGGAAGGCGCACTGTGCTTGTTGATCCATTGGGGCAGAGCGGTCTCGTCGGTGTGACCGTCAAGGCGAGCGAGCAGAGGCAGAACCTGCGTGAGATGCGCCACTTTGTCGCTTTGTCCGCGCTGCTGATAGTGATTCCAGGTGGCAAGAGTCTCCTGCGTGATCCGTTTGCGATACTCTTCAAGAACAAAGGAGTTCAACGCGGGTTTCCCTTCTCACGCCGTCATCGAAATTTCTGCAAGACATTGCGCCGCCAACGCCAAACGTGTGCGTGTTTCGTCGTCGCGGCGGGCATCACTGAGCATTTCCAAAAGCGGCATCGGGTCGTTGAGGTCTACAGAGGCAAAGACGATGGATTCATGCCACGCCGGATCGCTCGCTTCTCTGTCCAAAAGTTCGGCGATTTCGCTCCAGCGCGAAGTATTAGCACGTTTTGCGAGACTGCATCCCGCCAAATAGTTTCCGACGGCGACATGAGAAAACGCCCAATCCGCCTCTTTTGCCGATGTGGGCAGAAGCGTAAACATTCCTGAATTGAGCAAATCTTTCCGCAGGTCGCGCTGTGCCAAAGCCGGAGCGTTTTCCGCGCAGACTGCGAGGGCAGCGTCCACTCTGTTCGCGTCCCAGAAGTCGCCTTTGTCACGCCGTTGGAGCAGGTGCAGAGCAACGTCGCCCAACAGCGAACGAAAACTGCTCTTTTGGGCGTTGGTGGGAATGGGACGCCGCTGCATCCATTTGTTCAGCGATACATCTACGAACAGATCGAACAGGTCGGAGCGGCGTCGCCATCCAATCGGGTAGATGCTGTTAGCGCGTGCCGCAGGAGCGACATTGCACGCAAGCCAGAGGAGCAGGGGCGACTGCAAAATTTTCAAGTGCCGCTGATGCGTACTGAGATAACCCCAAAGGGCGCGGGCTTGATCGGGAGAATCTTGCAGCCAGAGGTCAATCGCCTGTTTGATCTGTTCGCTGCGGAACGGCAACAGGGTGATTCTGTCCCAGTCATTTTGGGTCTGCCAGTTCTCGCTGAGCGCGGAAGGTCGCATCGTGATCACAAGACGGACATGAGGATAATTGCGAACAAACTCCGGCAGGGCAGACTGAAAGTCGCTTTGGATTTGAGCGGGAGCCTCGTCGAGCGCGTCGATGAACAGCGTGCAATACCCTGCCTCGATCATGCCGCACACAACCCGATGAATGTGCGGGTAGAGGGATTCACGCACAGAGATTCGGGACAGCAGATGATCTGCAAACGCACCGAGGAGACTTTTCGGATCATCGGGAACCTGCATCAAGGGGAACGACTTGGCAGGAATAAATGCGGCGAAGGGAATCTCATGCACAGAAATACTGCCTGTGTTCAACAACTCCCAGCCCTGTGAACAACGCTCGACGGTCTCCTGCCAGAGCAGTGCCGTTTTGCCCTGTCCTGAGTCGGCAACAATGAGGGCGCGTTGCAGTCCGTCGCGAATCTCATTCCAAGAGTGGGTACTGGTATGCCGCAGTCCGGCACGTTCGCCTTCGGTGGGCAGGGCGCGGGACACTTCGACATCCATCGGCACATAAATTCGCTGATAATCTGCGCCTTGAGCAAGGGGACGCTGCAACCGTTGCGCGGCTTGCATCAATACTGTCTCCCGCTCTTTTTCACAGAGGCGGCGTATCTGTTGGGGCAAACCGCTGGCATAGGAGAGCAGTTCATGCAGATCGGCAACAGGCTGAACGCATTGGTCAGGATTGCGCCCGACCAGAGTTGCGCCCTCTTCTGCGTCGCCTTGGTTGGCATGGGGAACGCAGAACCGCGTGATCACCGGCATTTTCAGCCCGTCGAACCGCTGCAAGGCTCCAATCGCCTTCTCTCTGACATATCCGACTTTATGCAGAGTGCCGTAGGAGTCAATCTCGCCCGTCACAGCGAATTCGGGATCAATCGGCTCATCCAAGAGAAGCTGAGCCATGGTGACTGCCGCCGCCGCGCCATGAGACGCCCCGCGCAACGCCGCGTCGCCTTCGGCAAGGGCGGCATACCCCTCGACCCACCAGCGAAAATCGTGAGTGGCGAGTTTTGCCGAGAGTGCTTCTGATTGCGGAATTTGACAGGAGGCAATCTCCCAAGCGTTCTGGATTGTCTGCTGAAATTCGTCGGAAAGGGGAAGCAAACCGATGCCCTTGGGGTGCGGATAGAGTTCGCCCTTGCCGCCGTCAAGTGATTCAAAATGGATTCGTCCGAGCGTCGCTGTTCCGTCGGTACGGTAACTGAGCAGCCACGTTTCACAGTGCGCCGTGACCCCATAGGTTACTGGTACTTCGGCGAAATCCGGTTCCAGAGTCAAATCATAGGCTCGCAGGGCTTTGAACAGCGATTGAATCCATGTGCGAGCCGCGCCAATTTGCAGGGTTTCGGCGGCATTCTCTTCTTCCCAAAACTGAAAGGCATCTTCGATGCGCCGCAGCGGGTTCGCGCTTTGGAAAGCGTTGGTTTTGGGAAGCACTGCGAGTGTCGCTGCCGGTTCGGTTCCGTTCCAAAGGCGGATCGTCGTATCGAGCCAGTGTTCGAGCAGGGCAGGCTGGGTTCCATTGGCGGCGGAGACCGCCAACGCCCCCGCGATCATGGCACGCACGCGATGATGAAGAACTTCGGAGGAAATCCGGTTTTTGGTGATCTGATCAGGCGTAGATTTACGGCGTTCTTCGAGGGTCGGCTTGTAAAACTGAGCGAACAATTTCCGCATTCGGTCTTGTTGCAGTGTATCCCAAAGGGTATCGAGGCTGAGGAGATGTTCATCGGCGGAGGCGATCATCCATGCCAGTTCGGAGCAGAGCGCAGAAGCGGTGATCTGCGCCCACTCGGATTGAAGATTACGAACGTCAAGCCCTTCGATCAGGTCGAGCCAGTTTTGGAGCGGACACGAAGGGCGCAAGAGGACGGGAACAAGCGTTTCGTTATCGGTTAGGTCTGCCATGCGATTATCTGCTCTGCGAATAGTTTGATAGACTGGTCTTGCGCTTCTGCGAGGGCGGATTTTGCCCAGAGTTGCCATGCTTCCAATGTTTCAGGATCGGCGGCGAGACTGCTCTTGAAGGCGCGTTGCAACGGTTCCATATCTTCGGCAATCAACTGTGCCGTTTCGATTTGGTGGACTCTCAGCAAACAGTGATCGAAGTTGACGCCTTCGACGAGTGTTTCGATTGAGGCGCGTTCCCAACCCTCTTGGAACACATAGAATTGAAAGAAGCACGTCCCTTCATTGGGGGCTTCGACTTCCAAGGCGGCTAAGGTTCCGGCACGCCATGAATCGTGTTCGATACGGAGATCGAAGTATTTCCCACCATCGGCAAAACTGCCGCGTAGCTGCGGATCATCGAAGGCAAGGGTATGTCTTTGCGTTTCGGGCGTTGAATCTGCCGCCGCGTGCTGCCATGCCATTTTTCCAAGTATGAGCGGCTCCAACAGCGAAGCGACTGTCTGAGAGAGGCGGACAAGGCTAAAATTGCGTGCCGGTTCAGACAAGACAAAATCTGCAAATTCTGTTAGTTCACTCAGACAATAATCACACTGGCTGAGATGGGCTTGGATCGCCATTTTTTCCGCAGGGGTGACCTTTTTGTGCAGATAATCGATCATCTGCATTGTTTCCAAATGTGTCGGGTCTGTCGCCATCGCGAGGGCTTCGTCCTCTGTCCATTGCGGAACGGAGGCGGCTTTGCGAATCAGGGCGATAAGAGCCGGGTCACAGGGATTATTTCGTATTTCCAAGAGAGGAGTAGTGTCTGACATTGCTCCCAATCTCCTTTGATATTGTGTTTCACGCGATGTTCTCCTTCATAACTTCTATCGAATCCGCTTGAACACTTGTCGTAGGGCATATTACCTGAGAGGGGAAATACGACAAGTCTCTGACCGAATTTGATATTAGACCTCTTGCAAGAGTTGGGTATAAGAACGTACCCGACTCAAAAACAGCCGTCCTACGGACGAAATTCCCTCTCCCTATCGAGTGCGAAGCACAGTACGGCGGAACGATACCTGCACGAAGAATTTATTCTGCTGGACTCTTGCAAGAGTTCTATTATAGCCTTCCGAGGCTTTATCAATCTATTGCACTTAACAATCCTCATCGAGAGGGATACCGAACTGCTCTGCGATATTCGGATGGGTTGTGCGAATATAGGTCGCCAGTTTGGGAAAGATGGTGTCCTTCGCCAGCGTGACTGCCGCGTTGGAGATTTGCAAAATTTTCGCGATCTCCTGCATTTTTATTTCCGGTTGAAACAACATGATGCGGACAACATCGAGGCGCCGCGCTACTGTCTCTCGTTGTTTAGGCGACTGCGCGGCTTGGCGTAACACTTCCATCGCTTCAAGAAGAACCGCATGAATTTCTTCGGGCGATGCTTCCGGTGACGAGATTTTCTGCGGGTCGATTCCGCCGGAAATCTCGATGGTCAACTCTTCCAATGAGACCGCGTTCGCCGGTGTGTTGTTCGGGCGAGCGTTCTCGGTTTTGTTTTTGCGCCGGTCTGGAAAGCAAATATCCAGAAAATGGCGGCGCGTGGCGGTACTGAGCAGTCGCTTCACAGCGTCCGGGTGACTTAGGTCATAGTGCCTGAGTTTCGGCAGCACCTCCACGAATTTCGAGAATGCCTCATTGACCAAATCGTAGCCGCTGTCGGAAACGCCGGGATTGCGTCCCTGCCCATGATATGCCTTGGCGATCTTTTCGATGTCGCCTTGGACATAATCCCATAACCGATTGCGAAGCGTTTCGGCTTCGCGGGTCAAGGCTTGGGCGGTGCGTGTGGTTTCGGCAGCGTTGGTCGCATGCATTTTCTCCAGTTCGGAGGATTCTTTCCATGCCGCTTCGGCTTGACTGTATTTGCCCCACCAATGTTCATAAAGTTCGGAAATTTTCATCATATACTCCGCTCTTCAAGAGAAAAGGGTCATGCTGAGAATGAAACGCTATGTTAAAGTTCGATATATCAGGAAAGATTTCCTGCTTTTCTCCCAAAGTTTGTTATTAACAACGCATTTATCTTACAGCAGATCGTGTTTCTCTCTTGTGATTTTTGTCTCACAGAGACGATGAGTCGTGAAAAGTTTTCCTCCTTATAGCGTTAACGCGGCATTTCAAGAGATTTCAGGGTTTGTAGAGAAAATTTCTGGAAAAGATTTTTTGAGGTAATGAGAAGAGAAAAAAAGGGCAATCTCTTGTTCGGGTAC
>CAZPZP010000105.1:2044-9242 GCA_964591025.1 uncultured Chthonomonadaceae bacterium | reverse complement strand
TGCAAGGCGCAAGTATCGGCGGTGGGTGCTGTGGCACAACGCCGGAGCATATCCGCGCATTAGCGTGGCAATGGCAAGAATGGACTGTTACCACTAGCAAAAGCAAGTGATTTTTTAATTTTGGGAGGATTTGGGTGAAACGACGAAATTTTCTTTATCAGGCGGCAGTCTTGGGACTTGCGGCGGCAACAATGGGCGGAAGTGTCGGGTGCAAAGACAAATCCGCAGAGAACACGACCTCCAACGGAACTGGCGGAACGACCTCGTCCGACAGCGGCGCACGCGGCAACAAAGTGACAGGCGACGCTATTCTTGTCGGCGAATTTGCTTCGCTGACAGGCTCGACAGCGACCTTTGGAACTGCCACCCACAACGGTATTCAGCTGGCAATCGATCAGGCGAACGCGGCAGGAGGCATCAACGGCAAACTGATCAAGCTGATCACCTACGATGACCGCAGTAAAGCCGAAGAAGCCACAACCGTTGTCACCAAGCTCGTCACCAGTGACAAGGTGATCGCGGTTCTTGGTGAAGTCGCCAGTACGCGCTCGATAGCAGGAGCCGTTGTCTGCCAAAGCAACCAAGTGCCGATGATTACGCCGTCCTCGACAAATCCCGCCGTCACCCAAAAAGGCGACTATATTTTTCGCGTTTGCTTCACCGACGATTTTCAAGCGGCGGTT
The DNA here is from genome assembly GCA_964591025.1 of uncultured Chthonomonadaceae bacterium. Classification (GTDB taxonomy): domain Bacteria; phylum Armatimonadota; class Chthonomonadetes; order Chthonomonadales; family Chthonomonadaceae; genus CAZPZP01. Next base: position 8,559 of record CAZPZP010000105.1, on the reverse strand, counting down.
GTCGGGCAGTTCGCCAAAGATCAAGGCTACAAGAACGTCGGCACGCTCGTTGACATCAAAAACGACTACAGTGTTGGCTTCGCGAAAGTGTTCTCCGAGCAGTTCAAGAAAGGCGGCGGAACCATCACTGGCGAGCAGACTTACCAAGAGGGCGATCAAGACTTCAAGGCGCAGCTCAATGCCCTGAAAGCCAACGCGCCCGACGCCATTCTCGTTCCGGGATATTATAGCGAAGTCGGAACCATTGCGCGACAGGCACTGGAAGTTGGCTTGAAAGTGCCGCTCATCGGCGGCGACGGATGGGATTCACCGGAGCTGATCAAAGGAGCCGGAACCGCACTTGAAGGCGCGTTCTTTGGCGACCACAACTTCAGCGCGAAATCCACCGATCCGGCGGTCAAAAAGTTCGTGGACGATTTCAAGGCGAAGCATAACACTGAACCCGATGCACTGGCGGCACTCGGCTACGACGCGGCGGGACTGCTCATTGCAGCGATGAAAAACGCCAAAGAGCTAGACGGCACTGGCATTCGGGACGCACTCGCCGAACTCAAAGATTTCGCGGGCGTGACGGGCAAAATCAGCATTGACGCCCTCCGGAATGCGCGGAAGTCTGCGGTCATTATGAAGGTGACTGGTGCGACGTTCGACATTTTCAAGACCTATACACCGGAGCAGGTTGGACTGTAGGCGATGCAGACAGTTCTCCAGAACCTTATTTACGGGATTCAACTCGGCAGCATCTACGCGCTGATCGCCCTCGGCTATACAATGGTCTACGGCGTCCTGCGACTGATTAACTTCGCGCATGGCGAGGTGTATATGGTCGGGGCGTTTGTCGGCTACTATGTGTGTACGGAGGGCGTAGGAGGCGTTCGGCTGCCCTTTCAGGACTTGACGGCGCATCCCGAAGCGGCGGGGCAGAATGTTGCCCTTGCCATCGTCGCGCTGATACTTACGATGGCGATCTGCGCTTTGCTCGGCGTGATCATCGAACGCTTTGCCTATCGCCCGCTTCGCAACGGCTTGAAAAATGGTGACGCGCATTTCTGGGGTTTGGCGTTCGCCCTGCCAGTCCCGCTCAAATTCGCGCCGTCGTTTTTGTCCTTGCAGGGCTTGACGTTGTGGATCGTCTCCGGCATCGTTTTTGGCTTTCTGCTCCGTCCCGTGATGAAGGCAATGGCGCGGCGAATCGTTCTCTCCTCTTCACGACTGAACGCGCTGATCACGGCGATTGGCGTTTCGCTGCTGCTACAGAACGGCGGATTGAAGGTGTTCGGGGCAAACCCGAAATTCGTGCCGAATATCGTCCCGGAAAAAAGCCTCGACTTACCCTTCGGTCTGCAAATCCAAACCAACAGCATCGTCATTTTCCTTGTCGCGCTGGTTTTGATGGGCATTCTGCGTTATATCGTTTTGTATACACAGCGCGGCAAAGCCATGCGGGCGATCTCGCACGACATCGAAGCGGCGAAACTGATGGGAATCGACACGGACAGAATTATTTCCTTCACCTTCGCGCTCGGTGCGTCACTGGCGGGGGCGGCGGGTTTCCTCGTTGCCGTCATGACCCATATCAAGATCACGCCGAACTTCGGGGTGCTTCCGGGCTTGAAGGCGTTTGTGGCGGCAGTTTTGGGCGGGGCGGGCAACATTCCAGGCGCGGTGGTCGGCGGCTTGACGATGGGAATCGCCGAAAATCAGGTTTCCGGTATACAGTCGCTCCAGAGTTATAAGGACGCCGTCGCGTTCGTGATACTCATTTTGATTTTGCTCTTGCGCCCTGCCGGATTGTTCGGCAAGAGCGTGCCGGAAAAGGTTTAGCATCTATGGGGTTCTGGCTCAAGCGAATAATCGGGTTGCTGGGGATTTTCGGAGTGCTGTACGGCACCAGTTTTCTGCTGTATGACAACATCCAGGAATATGTTTTTAAGATTATTGTGCTGTGCGGAATTTATATGATTCTCGCGGTCAGCCTCAATCTCATCAACGGAATTACGGGGCAGTTTTCGATTGGTCACGCGGGATTCTATGCGGTTGGGGCGTATGCGGCTTCGGCGTGGAGTATGCTGATTTTGCCGCGCCTGACTTTCAGCGATACATTCCTCAAAGTCGGCACACTGTCGGGCGATGTGCTGAATATGATAGTCTCATTGCTGTTCGCCGGACTGTGCGCGGGCATCATGGGACTCGTCGTCGGCTTGCCGTCCCTGCGACTGCGCGGCGATTATCTGGCGATTGTGACGCTTGGCTTTGGCGAAGTGATCCGTATTGTCATTCTCAATATTGACGAACTCGGCGGCGCACGCGGCTTAAGCGGAATTCCTAACGTCCTGCAATCGGGCGGCATCAAACACTTGCCCTTTTTCTGGACGTATCTGATTGTGATTTTGGTGATTCTCGTCAGTCGGAACCTGCTCAGTTCGGTGCGGGGGTTGACCTTTCTCGCCGTGCGCGAAGACGAGATCGCGGCGGACGCGATGGGCGTCAATACGACAAAGGTCAAAGTTACAGCGTTTGTGATCGGGGCGATTTTTGCGGGCATGGCAGGAGCAATTTTCGCGCCCTTAAATCTGGTGATTACGCCGGATACGTTCAATATGGACACGTCCATTATTATCACGACGATGGTAGTCTTGGGCGGAACGGGAAGCATCACGGGTTCGGTTCTTGCGGCTGCTTTTCTGACGGCGATGCCGGAAGTTCTGCGCGGAATGCAGGAATACCGACTCATTATTTTTTCCACGTTGCTTATTGTCGTCATGCTGACGCGCCCGCAAGGACTGTTTGGCAAGAAAGAGATCGGGTGGCACTCTTTCTCGCGGCGGAAAAAGAGGGCAGTCACTCTGGGAGGTACGGCATGAACTCAACGCAAAAAATTCTCGAAGCCAAAAATATCACCAAGCGATTCGGCGGGCTGGCTGCCGTCAGTGATCTCAATCTTTATATCTCAGAAGGCGAACTGGCGGGGCTAATCGGTCCCAACGGCGCGGGCAAAACCACGATCTTCAATCTGATTACAGGCGTGTATGTGCCGACGGAAGGGGAGATCACGTTCTGCGGCGAGCGCATGAACAATCTCAAGCCGTTCAAGATTGTCGCCAAAGGCATGGCGCGAACCTTTCAGAATATCCGGCTGTTTCGGGAGTTGACGGCACTCGAAAATGTCAAAGTTGCCTCCAATCTCCAGAATCAGTGCGGGCTTGGCGCGGCGATACTGCGAACCCCGAAACTCCTCGCAAATGACGCGGAACTGCACGCCGACGCCCTAAAACTGCTCAAAGTCTTGAATTTAGATCACGTTGCCAGTTCCCGATCCGGCGATTTGGCATACGGCTTGCAGAGGAGACTTGAGATAGCGCGTGCGATGGCGACAAAACCGAAGCTGCTTCTTCTCGATGAACCGGCGGCAGGAATGAATCCGCAGGAAAAAGTCGAACTCATGGGTTTGATTCAGCATATTCGGGATGCGTTTGGGCTGACGATATTGCTGATCGAACACGATATGAAACTGGTCATGGGGGTTTGCGAGCGCATTTATGTTCTGGATTATGGCAAGGTGATCGCGGAAGGCAAGCCGGACGAGATACGCAGAAATCCCAAGGTCATCGGGGCTTATCTCGGCGAGGATTTGGGCGACGCGGACGGTGACGGCGTTCCCGATGGCGATGCACTTTCCGATGGGGAGGCGTCCTAACTCTTGCTGACCATCTCCAACCTCAGTGTCTATTACGGAGCCATTCGCGCCCTCGAAGACGTGTCGCTGACGGTCAATCAGGGTGAAATCGTCACGATTATCGGGGCGAATGGGGCGGGCAAAAGCACGACGATACGCGCAATTTCCGGCTTGGTGCGTGCCAGAGCGGGCGAAATCACGCTCGAAGGCAAGCCGATCCACACTCTCGAACCGCATGAAATTGTCATGCTCGGCGTCAGTCAGTCACCGGAAGGGCGGCGAGTGTTCGCCAATATGTCGGTGCGCGAAAATCTCGAACTCGGAGCGTTTACGCGGGACTGCCATCGGGCGGAGATCAAGAGCGATATGGAACGGGCATTTGAGTTGTTTCCGATCTTAAAAGAGCGTGAAGCACAGTCGGCAGGAACGCTTTCGGGCGGGGAACAACAGATGCTGGCAATCGGACGGGCGTTGATGGCGCGTCCGCGTTTATTGCTCCTCGATGAGCCGTCTTTGGGTCTCGCGCCCAAAATCGTGCAACAAATCTTCCAGATCATTCGTGAAATCAATAGCGAGGGCGTCACGGTGCTGCTGGTAGAGCAAAACGCGAATCAGGCGTTGCGAGTCGCCCATCGCGGGTATGTGCTGGAAACGGGGCGTGTGGTGATCGCAGACAAGGCGGCGGCACTGCTCTCCAATGACTCGGTGCAAAAGGCGTATCTCGGTGGATGACACTCTCGCGGGCTTAGCACTCGGCTTTTTCGGATTGATCCTGCTGCATGGCAGTTTGGAGCAACGAAGCCGCCACAACGCCGAGCGGCAGGCGCGGGAAGCGTTCGGCAATACAGGAACGGTGTCGGTGAAGGTTGCGCCGCGTGGAATGTTTGGCTTGTATGCGGGACAAATTTCAACGGTGGACGTATACGGAAGGGGAGTGCAAACCGACAGACTGCCGTTCGCTCTCTACCCGAAGCGCGGAACATTCGGCACTATCGGGCGGTTACGCTTGCATCTTACGGATTTTCGCTTGATTGGACTGCCCATTCGCCGCTTTGAAGTGGACGTTCCGAGGCTCGAATACGATCTCAGTCACGCGCTGTTTCAGGATCGGCTGGTCTTGCGAAAATCGGGCGTTGGAACTGCCACAGTCGAAGTGGACGCCGAAGGCTTGCGAACCTTTCTGTTGCGGAAGTATCGCGGCATTTTGGGCGAAGTGCGGGTTTCGTTCGCACCGTCACAACTCAACTTGCGCGGCAGTGCGTCGCTGCTTGGAATTGCGGCTCCGATCTCTGCAAATGCCGCCTTGACGGTACGCGACGGGCGGTATGTGGATTTTGTCAATCCGTCGTTTTTTCTCAATGAGCGTCCTGTCTCAGATCAAATTCGCTCGTTATTGCTGATGCGCCTGAACCCGATTCTCGACATTGAGGACGATCTTGGACTGCGCGGCTTTTTTCGTATCACACATCTCGAAATCGGAGCCGACAGTCTGCGCCTGACCGGAACCATCACCGTTCCCGAAGGCGAACAGGCAATCGCCACACCAAAATTGAAAGATTAGACCCATCATGTCTGACCATTCCAGTAGCAGTCTCCGCAAGACTCCACTCTTTGATAATCATGAAGCCCTGAAAGCCCGCATTGTGGATTTCGCGGGGTGGGCGATGCCCGTGATGTACTCCGGCATTCTCGAAGAAGCCCGCGCTGTCCGAAACCACGTCGGAATTTTCGATATTTCCCACATGGGACGCATCAAAATTCACGGCGAAGGCGCGACTGCCCTGCTTCAATCGCTGACGACAAACGATGTGGGCGCACTCACTCCGTCACAGGCACAGTATTCGCTTCTCACCAATCCCGAAGGCGGAGTCATTGACGATATTATCATCTATCGCGAAGCCGAAGAAGATTATCTGGTCGTGATCAATGCCTCGAATACCGACAAAGATATAAGTTGGATTCGCCAGCATCTGCCGTCTACGGTCACGCTCGACGATATAACCGAGACGACTGCCATGATCGCCATTCAAGGACCGGACGCGCCCAAGATTACCGCCGAGATCGCCAACCTGCCAAGCCTGCTTGATCTCACGCGGTTTCAATATGCCAAGGGTGAAATTCATGGAGCCGACATCCTTTTCTGCCGCACAGGTTATACAGGCGAGGATGGTTTCGAGGTGATTGTTCCCGCAGAGAGAGCCGCGACAATTTGGGACAAACTGATCGAAGCGGGAGCAGTTCCGTGCGGTCTGGGATCGCGGGACGCCCTGCGAATCGAAGCCGGTTATCCACTCTATGGGCATGAGATTGACGATACCACAACGCCCGTCGAAGCCGGTCTGATGTGGGTCGTCAAGCCAAGCAAGGGCGCGTATACCGGCAGTGACCGAATAGCAGCCGCCAAGAAAGCGGGCGCGACCCGTAAACTTGTGGGTTTACTTTCCACTGAACGAACGCAGCCGCGTCAAGGGTATAATCTATTCGTCGGCAGTGATATAATCGGAACCGTTACCAGCGGCGTCTTCTCGCCGATTCGCAATGTCAGCGTGGCAATGGGCTATGTGCAGAGCGAATACGCAGTCCCCGGAACCCAAATTACCATTGAGGTACGCGGCAAGCAGATTCCCGCAACGGTTGTCCCGAAAAAAGACTTATTGACGGCTCATGTTTGAGAGTTCTTTTTGCGGGAGCAGGAATGCCCGAAGCAGAGAAACTCATTTCCCCTCTGTTTGGGTGTCCTTCTCCCCCTCCTTACGGAAGGAGGGGGCTGGGGGTGGTAGAGTCTCTGCCCGCAAGGACTGTTATTAGAAGGCGATTAACTCACAAATTGTGCGTCCGC
>CAZPZP010000105.1:0-1944 GCA_964591025.1 uncultured Chthonomonadaceae bacterium | reverse complement strand
TCTGCCCGCAAGGACTGTTATTAGAAGGCGATTAACTCACAAATTGTGCGTCCGCAGGACGCCTGTTTTTTAGGCGGGTACGCGATCTCTACCCGCTGCTCTATGTTCGCAAAGGAGATGTATTATGGCAAACGTACAAGAAGGATTGAAATACAGCAATACTCACGAATGGATTGCTGTGGACGGTGACATCGTGACCATCGGGATCACGGATCACGCGCAGTCGGAACTCGGCGATATCGTTTACCTATCGCTCCCTGAACCCGGCTTGCAACTCGCAGCAGAGGCACAGTTCGGCGAAGTCGAGTCGGTTAAAGCCGTCTCGGAATTGTTCTCACCCGTTTCTGGTGAAGTGGTTGAATCTAACACCCCAATCACCGATACCACCGAGGTCATCAATACCGACCCGTTCGGCGAGGGCTGGCTGATCAAGATCAAACTTGCCAATCCTGCCGAACTCGACGGACTGATGACCTCCGAACAGTATGCCGAATTTGCAGAGAAAGGACACTAATTTTCGTGGGTTATATCAGCAATACCAGCGCGGATCGAGCGGAAATGCTCGCAGCGATTGGCGTCTCTTCGTTCCAGGATTTGATGGCTCCCATCCCGGAGCCGATCCAACTCAAAGGTTTACTCAATGTGCCACCCGCACTCGATGAAGCCAGTCTTGTTCGTCATTTAGGCAGTATCGCCGCCAAAAACGCCGACCTTGAATCGCATCTCAGTTTTCTCGGCGCGGGAATTTATGATCACTTTCGCCCTACGGTTGTGGGAATGCTGGCGGTTCGCGGCGAATTCGCGACCTCCTATACTCCCTATCAGCCCGAAGTCAGTCAGGGGATGCTGCAAGCCGTTTATGAATATCAGACCTTTATTTGTGCCTTGACGAATATGGATTTGTCGAATGCTTCAATGTATGATGCCGCCACGGGACTCGCTGAAGCCGCTCTCATGTCCGCCGACATTTCGGATCGCCCTGAAATTGTCGTATCGCAAGCGGTTCACCCGCATTACCGCCAAGTCATCGCGACGTATCTCCACGCAACCGGCTATCGTATGACAGAAATCCCGCTCGTCAACGGCAGCACCGACGTGGAGCAATTGAGCCGTCTCGTTTCCGATCAAACCGCGTGTGTGATTTTGCAGCACCCCAACTTTTTTGGCTGTCTCGAAGATGTCGAGGCTGCCGTCGAGATCACGCATCGCGTCGGGGCGCAGTCGGTTCTCTGCGTCGATCCGATCTCGCTGGCACTGCTCAAGCCGCCCGGAGATTACGATGTGGATATTGTTGTCGGCGAAGGGCAGTCGCTTGGCAATCCCATGGGTTTCGGAGGTCCTTTGCTTGGCTTCTTCGCGTGCAAAAAGAAGTTCATTCGCAATTTTCCGGGTCGCATTGTCGGCGCAACCGTAGATGCCAGAGGGCGGCGCGGCTACACGATGACCCTTCGTACCCGCGAGCAGGACATTCGGCGCGAAAAGGCGACCAGCAACATCTGCACCAATCAAGCACTGCTCGCACTCTGCGCGACGATTTACCTCTCCGATGTGGGCAAACAGGGATTGATCCAAATCGCGGACGCTTGTTTGCAGAAAGCTCGCTACGCACAAAGCGAACTCGCTAAACTACCCGGCGTCTCGGTTCCGTTCGCTTCAACCGCGACATTCAAAGAGTTTGTCGTCACTCTGCCCGTCAGTCCCAAAGCCGTGAACAAGGCGCTGCTCTCAGACAAAATCATCGGCGGACTACCGCTCGGCGATTATTATCCCAGCCTCGAAAACGGCTCTCTTGTCTGCGTCACCGAAACCAAAACCAAAGCCGATATTGATCGCTATGTTACTGCCATTCAAGAGGCTATATAAGAACCCCTCCCCGACCCTCCCCTTCCGTAAGGGGAGGGAGTCAATGCACCCCCTCCTTACGGAAGGTCGGGGGCTTTTCCT
>CAZPZP010000104.1:0-9271 GCA_964591025.1 uncultured Chthonomonadaceae bacterium | reverse complement strand
CACCTCATCCAGCATCACCCACCCCACCACCTTTGCCCCCGGACGCAGCTGCGTCAGCGGCGGCCAAGGCTCATCCAATTTTTGGGCAATCCGTTTTTTGTCAGGACGCACAATGACCCGGAAATTGCTCGTCCCGTCGTCGAGGGCATCTATGACCGCGACTTCGCCCGCGAATGTCCCTACCGCCGCCGAAGGCCACCCTGAAAACTGCAAGGCGGGCCAACCCGCAAACTGAACCCGCACTTTGCGCCCGACCCGAACCAACGGCGCATCGTTGTCGGTCAAAAACAATTCCACCCCCTGACTGTCCGTATCGGGAGCCAGAACCGCCAGTGTATCGCCCGCTTTCACTGTCTCGCCCGCCCCGACTTTCATGAGGCGCACAATCTGTCCCGCTCGCGGCGCACGCACCACCTGCTGCCCTGTCCGCCGCTCCAAATTCTTCAATTCCACTTCGATCTGAAGAATGCTGTTGGTCACCGTTGCAACCGTCTCGCCCGCCGACGCCATGCTCGCCTGAACGCTGTTGAGCAGTGCTTGTGTATCCGCCTGAACACGGCTAAATCCCAAATCGCCCACCCGTGTTCCGCGCCGCGCAAATTCCGACGCCGCCCTCACCCGCTCCACGTCGGCAGACGCCTGCGCCTCCTGCATTTTGACGCGATCCAACTCTTTTTCTGCCACGCCCACACCCAACTTCGTCACATCTACCGTCGTTTTGGCTTGCGCCGTGGCGGTCTCGAAGACGATATATTCCTGTTGAGCGAGTTCGTTCTCGCGCTGAGATTTTAATTGTTTGGCGAATAAGTCGGTGATACGCGCTCTTTGGATACCGGCGTTCTTCTGTCGCTCCTGTGCTGCAATCAATGCTTGTTGGTCGCGCTTAACCGTCTCCTTTGCCTGATTCAAGCGATCAATCATCGCCGGTATTGTCGCCTCGCGAATAATATCGAGCGTCTTCTCCGTTGCCTTCACCACCTGCTGCGCCTGTTTGAGCTGCTCCTCCGCTTGCAGTGCCACTTCGCCCGCACTCGGAACCTGCGCCTCACGAGACTTCAGCAGAGAGTTGTATTGATCTTTGAGAGCCTTGCGCCGATTCTGGGCTTCACCGCGCTGATCCCTCAACGCGGTTTTGCGTTGACGCAATCGGAGCGGCTGGTCGGGGTCGAGGAAACGCTGCTCGATGTCCTCCAGTTCTGCGATTACGTCGCCCGCTTTGACCGTTTCGCCCTCCTGCACCTGCCAATTTTTGATGCGTCCCGGAATCTGCGCCGCGATATTCTGCGGGCGTTCGTTGGCAGAGTAGACAAACACCTGCCCTGTGCCGTTGACCGACTGCTGCCACGGCACAAAAATCAGGCAGACGATCATCGTACAAATCAGAAACAACAACAGGGTCACAATCCGCCATGTCCACCGTTTTGGGCGCACCATTTCCAAAGACCGTGCCGACTGTGCGGGATTCTGCACTTCAAGAGAAGGGGCTGCTACACTCATGAATTCTTTGTCCTCTCAAAATCTGCTCTCAGCACGTTTTCGCAAAGTACGGGAAGAGGGCGGCAAACTGGCTGCCCGGCGTTTTTGCCAACTCTACAGGTTTGCCGCTTTCGACGATTTTGCCTCCCGACAGCACCATGATTTTCTCCGAGCGGATCACCACTTCGTCAATATGCGTGATCGCCAAAATCGTCCAATTGCGTTCGGGCGCGTACACGGCGTCCAGTATCATCAGGCGCGTTTTCTCGTCTATCGCTATAAATCCCTCGTCCATAATGAGCAGACGCGGATTGCCGGCAATGGCACGAGCAAACAGCAGACGCTGCCGCTGTCCCCGCGAAAAATTCTTGCCGCCCGCCACCATCGCAGTTTTGACTCCGTCGGGCAATTCCAGCAAATCCGGCATCAATTGCGCCGTTTCCAATGCGCGGCGAGCGTCTTCGCGAGTGACATCATCGCGTCCCGCAGTGACGTTGTCCTCGATGGTGCCATCAAAAATCTCATCGTTGTCGCCCACCAGTCCGATGGCATGGCGCAGACTGCTCAAATCGACATCACGAGTACTGACGCCGTCAATCTCCACCACTCCATGCGTCGGTTCTTCCAGTCCGCAAAGCAGGGCAATCAGCGTGGACTTTCCGGCTCCGCTCGCCCCGACCAAGCCGACCCGCGCCCCTGCCGGGACTTCCAAATCGAGGTTTTGCAACACATTGCGCCCCTCACCATAAGCAAAATGGAGGTTACGGCAATTCACAGTCGCCCCTTCGGCTTTCTCCGGCAAGGCATAGCCGCCCGTGCGTTCGAGCGGCATATCTGTAATATGCCCGACCTTGTCCAGCCCCGTCAGCAAGTCATAAACCTGTTCGGTCTGCTTGACCAGTTTATCCAGTGCCGTCAAAACCGAAATGACGATAATCTCGGTAGCAACCAACTGTCCCAGTGTCAACTGCCGGTTGATCACCAGCCAGCCGCCAATCCCCAAAGTCGCCGCACTGATAACCGCCTGAAACGTATAATTCGCGAATGCCTGACGCCATAGAACCCGAAAATGCGCCCGCCGTGCTAAAATATAACTGGTGACAATTTCGTCTGCATGGTTGAACAGCCAGCCGCGTTCATCAATACTCATCTTGAACGCCGTTTGACACCGCGCCAATTCTTCCAGCCATTCCGCTGTGCGGTATTTCTGAACCGACTCCTCGATACTTGTCCGCAGTCCGCCGATACCGAGCAGTCCGAATACCAGCGGCATAAACAAAACAATAATTAGGGCAAGCCCTAACAGCGCAGGAGAATAGAATGCCAGCAGTATCAAGCCGACAAAAGTTTGCAGGAACGCGCCCAAACCGTCCAATAATAACTTCGACAGCGATTTCTGAACCGTCAGCGTATCGAAAAAGCGGTTCACCAATTCCGGCGCGTATTCTCCCGCAAGCGCACTAGCACGGATGCGTGGAATGCGTTGCGCCAGCGTCAGAGCAGTCCGGGCGAAAATCCGCTGCTGTAGGGTTTCGACAAGAGACAGTTGCAGCAGACGCAGCACCCCGGCAAAGATCAAAAAGCCCAAAACTCCGAGGGTGAGGACAACGAGTGGCTGAAGGAAAATCCCTGCCGCGATAATATTTACCAGTGCCTGCGCCGCCAGAGGCACAATCAGTGCCAGAATGCCCGTGACAATGGTATAAACCAAGAGTGCGACGAGATCGTCTTTTTCCTGTGACAGCATTCGCCACAGCCGCGTTTGAGGTCGCGGATGATCGTGATGCCCCGAATGTACGTGATCTTCCATTGATACCTCCTTGGTGATGTTCTGAACCGTTTACGGCGGCGCGGGGGCGGTTTGTTCCTTGATTCGAATTCTTTTATGTATCGCCGCTGGAAATTCGCAGACGCCCTTTAACGTAAATGAGACGGGATAGACGGAAATCGGTCTGACAACTGTTCATAGGAGAAGGGGAATAATGGGAAATGTGCCGGTAAAACAAAGAGTGTCCGCGTGCCTGATGGCGTTGGTGTTTTTGGGAGAAGTGCGGGAGACAAACGCGCAGGAAGCCAGTCCGCAGGAGTCCAAGTTCTTCGCTCAATCCTCCCGCCCCCTCGATCCGACCTTGCGCCTCGATGACGTTCTGCGGCGGGTGGATCGCTACTATCCCAAACTCATCGGGGCGGAAGCAGAGCGTCGCTCCGCCGCCGGAAAAACACGCTCCAAGCGCGGCGCGTTCGATACTACCGTTTCGTACAGCACCGACACATTAGGCTACAATAGTGACGGCAAACTCAGAACGGGCTTTACCAATAATATCACGATTGAGAGACAAACACGCTTCGGCGCGAAGTTTTTCGCCACCGTCGATCTCAATACCAGCGCGGTCAAATCGCCCGATTCGAACACGGGCTTTGGCGGACAGTATGGCGTCGGCGTCAAACTGCCGCTGTTTCGCGGCGCGGGAACCAATCCCAAAGCGGCGGCAGAGCAGCAAGCACTTTTAGGCGAAGGCTTAGCGGATCAAGAGTTCGTCGGCACACGTTTGGACGTTTTGCTCAAAGCCTCTACCGTATATTGGAAATGGGTTGCCAACGCACGCAAACTGACGGCGGCAGGAGACTTGCTACGCCTTGCCGAAATCCGGTACAAAGCCGTCAAAGAGGAAGTCGAAGCAGGAGTGCGTGCGGGTATCGATGCACAGGAAGCAGAACAAGAGGTCGCTCGTCGCGCCGGAAACCTTCGCAAAGCGGAGCGTGATTTGCAGGAGCAAGCCAACGCCCTCTCGCTTTTCCTTTGGGAGAATGAAACCACCCAAAGCCCCGTTCCGCCGTTTGTCGCCGTCCCCGAACTGCTTCCCCTTCCCACAGGATTGACCGACGCGCAGATCGTCGCCGGACGCGAAGCCGCCTTGAAAAACCGTCCCGAACTCAAAGACCTTCGCATTAATCGCGAAATTCTCAACGTAGATTTGCGCCTTGCTCGCAACGACCGACAGCCTACCGTCGATCTGGTCTATGCGCCGAGCATAGACACGGGCATCAACAGCGTCGGCAATACCATGAAGGCGGGAATTTTATTCTCTCTGCCGCTCGAACGCAACGACGCCACAGGACGAATCAACGAAGCCCGTCTGAAACTCGCCAAGAATGCCCAAGAGGAAAGGCTCACCCGCGCCACCATCATTACCGAAGTCAACGATGTTGCAAACGCCGTCAACAAAGCCCGCGAACGCTCCCTCGAAGCCCAGCGCGAATACGACAAAGCCGTGATCGTCGAGCAAGGCGAGCGTGACCGTTTGGCGGCAGGTGACAGCGATCTTTTCCGTGTCAATCTCCGCGAACGCGCCACCTTCGAGGCACTCTTGCGCGTCATTGACATTCAAGCAGAACACGAGCAATTTCTTGCCCTGTTCCGCGCCGTCACCGCCCAGTTTTAGAACAGAGGGAATAGAACAATAGACCTCTTGCCTGAGTACAGCAACAATTTATTTCTCGTGCAGGTCTCGTTCCGCCGTGCCGTGCTTCGCACTCAATAGAGCAAGGGAATTTCGTCCGCAGGACGGCTGTTTTTGAGTCGGGTACGTTCCTGTACCCGACTTCTGCAAGAGGTCTAATGCAAAACTGATCCACGAATGACAAAGAAGCAAAGGACGCAAAGGACAGACAAAGAAAAGTAACTGAGAATCTCTGTGCTTGTTTTTGTGTCTTTGTGGTTAGGGTAAACTCAGTTCTGTTCCCTGTTCCCTCTCTCCTATCCGCCTTGTTGGTTGTAATTTCCGATGAGAAGCAAAAGATCGTCAATGTCGTTGCTGCCGTCGGTGTTGAAGTCGGCGGGGTCGAGATAACCAGCATTGGGAGTTGTTTTGTTATAGGCGTTGATCAGCAGAAGCAGGTCGGCAATATCCACAAAATTGTCGTTGTTAGCATCACCGGCGCGAAGGAACAACGCGGGATATTCGGCGGGATTAGCGTCTCCGTCGTCGAACGGAACGCTCACCGTCTGGCGCAGGAACTTATTGCCTTTGATCCTCACGGTATACGCTTTGCCCGGAATGTTGGCAATGAAAAAGGTTCCGTCGGCGTTCGGCGTAAGGGTGCGCGTGAAGTCGTCGGCAGGGTTAGCGGTGGTGAATGTGAACGTCAACGGATATGCCGCGCTGGTGTTGCCTTCGAGCCTGATGATTCCGCTCCATGTCGGTTCGGCGGCAGTCCAGTTGCTGATACCCAAGGAGGGGTTTGAGATCACAAAGGAGATGAATGGAAACGTCGTAAGATTGGGGTTTTGCAAGCCGATACGCGGCGTACTGCTGGTGATGTCGAATTGGATCGCCGTAATACCGGGCTGGCGAAGACGGAACGCACCGTCAGGATCAAGGGTTCCCGTCGCCGTCGTCGTGATACGAAGATTGCGAACCTGAAGCAGAACACGCCGGACACCGAAATCGCCCGTGTCGTGAACGCCGAAGTCCAAAACAGTGGTTCCATTGCGCTGACCGGACACCATCAAAGCCCCTGTTGTTCGGTTGAAACTGCCCGAAAGAGGAATGGCGGGGTTGGCAACGACGGGATAGCCGTCTACTGTCGAGGGAAGCGTCGGAATAGGAAACGAGCCGGTAAGATTGGAATTGTCGGCGTCTCCCGTATTATTGATGATAAATCCAGCAGCGTATTCCGGCGTCAACTCGATGCCGCCGGGAAAAAACTCGCCGATGTCATTACCAAGTGCCACGCCTTCAACAAGCAATGTCCCTGTGAGAAAAAACGTCTTGCCGCGCAAATCGGGCAGATTCGCGTTTGACTTTGTTCCCAATGCGAGCAGAATGCCCGCCCCTACCGCTCCAAGTATCTGAGAGAATCGCATCTATTGCCGTCCTTTTCCTGAAAATTGCACACGTTTATTGTGTGCAGTCATTCGGCGTTCACGACAAGATGCCCTGCATAATTTGTGCCGTTCGTGGCTATTCCATCAAACGCTCCATAAATCGGGCGGAGCGCGGGTCGCGCTGTTTGAGATACTTGGATTTTCGGAGGGCATAGGAGAGCGAGTCGGCAAAGCCCTCTTCGACGGAAGTCGCGGCATACTCCGTTACAAGTCGCTTGCTTCGTCTCTGTTCGCGCCACACTTTTGTATAGAGTTCCTGCTCGTCCGGCGTCACAAATTCGTCCCAAATGAAATGGGCGTATTCGTGCAAAAAGACCAGTTCCGCCGTTTCGCCGCGTAATGTCTCACGAATGAAAATACGGATCGGCTCTTTGACACCGGAATTCTGATAACAGCCATCAATATCGGTTTCGTCGCTCTCTTCGTCTTGCGGCTCCGTATCTTCGCTCTCTGCCGCGATGCGCCTCAACTCCGCGCCCGACACTTCCTCGACAACGATTTCGCGGTCAGTCTGCCATTTTTCCGGTATCGCCGCATAGAGTTTGCGCCACACCTTCGCGTTAGGAGAACGCTCCGAGACACGCACCTCGGCACGAACCGCCGCTACACAACACATAATCCCAACAATTGCCAACAATCCTTTGCGAAACGTCATATTCTCTCCTTCGCCCAGAGTATTTCCCTTTCCCATACGCACAAACCTCTTGGTTCGTGACACCAGAACAAACCACGAAAAAATTCTTTCGGAATGCAGGAAAAGGCGGCGCAATAGAGAATAAAGACTTGTGGCGGCTCTGCCGATTGATACGCAAGGAGCCGCAAAATGGCTTGCGACACAGAATTTGAGCATTTTGTTTGTTGGGTAAGGGAGGATTGCAAACATGGTAGACGAAAGAGAATTTGAGGAACTCACGCCGCAAATCAGCCGCACACGCCGAGCGCAGATATTGCCGCCGTTACAAGAAGCCTTGCAAATCGCCGAAATTACGTCCAAACTTCGGGAAGCCCATGCGATGGCGCAATTTCTGCACGAGTCGGGCGGTTTTCTGTTCAAGCGCGAGATCGCCAGCGGTCAGGCGTACGAAGGACGCCGCGATTTGGGGAATACACAGCCCGGCGATGGACGCCGCTACAAAGGGCGCGGTTGGATTCAAATCACGGGACGCGCCAACTACCGCAAGTTCGGTCATCTTCTAAACCTGTCTCTGGAACAGCAACCGGAACTCGCCGAAACCGATGAGAATGCGGCGCGAATCGCTTGCGCCTTTTGGACGGCACACAATCTCAACCGATTTGCCGATTTAGACGACATCCTCACCATTACCCGCCGGATCAACGGACGGACAAACGGCTTGACTGACCGCCACAGTCGTCTGATTCTTGCCAAGCGGGTACTCAGTGTCGCCGATCCCATTCCGCTCGACGACCCGGAAGAGCCTTTCCGTCTGCTGCTCAACGGCAAAGAGATCAGTTTCGATGCGTTCCAAGACACGGATAATACAATTTGGGCTCCTTTGCGCTTGATGACCGACGCCCTCAATTGGACGATTATGGACATTGACGCGGACGACGCGCTTCTTGATCGCAATGGGGAGCAAGTTCGTATTCCGGCAATCATTCGCGGCAACCGCGGCTTCGGGCGTGTCCGTCGTATCGCGGAAATTTCCAATCTCCAGATCGTCTTCGATGGAGTCAATCGTGAGGTGCGCCTAAGCAGTTAAACTCAAAACGATTCACGGGGCGTAAGGTGAGGGTGAGCGGGCAGAACGCCGGTCTCGATGAAACTGACACGCTCGGCGATATTGACAATGTGATCACTGACGCGCTCCAGATATTTGGCGGCAAACAGCAGATTGACCATCAGATAACTGTGGGTATTGTCCGCCATAATCGTCTGCATCAGTGTATCGCGCATTTGATGATAGAGGGTATCTACGGCGTCGTCGTCTTTGATGACCTTGGCGACCAAATCGAGGTCGTGATGCACGAACGCATTGAGGGCGTCGTTGAGCATATTGCGGGACAGATGGGTGAGATGGGGCAAATCCACAACGGGGCGGTAGAGTTCTTGCTGCCGTGCCAAACGCCGCCCGATTTTGGCAATATCCACGGCATAATCGCCAATGCGCTCGATGTCGGTGATGACTTTGAGGGCGGTGCCGATGATTCGCAAATGTTGATCTTTGGGTTGTTGTGTCGCGATCAAGTGGAGGCATTGATTCTCAATATCGAGATCGAGAGTATCTACAAGGTCATCGCGCTCAATCACGTTTTCGAGCAGATCGCTGTCACCAAGCATCAGCCCTTCGACAGCGGCGGCAACCATCATATCGGCACACGTCGCCATCTCTAAAATTTTCTCTTGAAGCGTTTTGATGTCTTGCTCGAAGCGCGTTCGCGTCGTGGTCATGCCATTACCTTATCGTTGGCAGAAGTTCCGTACCACCTTTGCTTATGGGAAACTTCCACCAAGTCGTTCTTAACATTGTGACATAAATTGACGCCTTCCGATAACACATTAGGCTAAATTTTGTCTAAACGTGAATCTATTAAGAACGCCTGACAAAAGTCTTCTCAGTTTCGGGTACAAGAATGTACCCGTTGGAAGAGGGATTAGGAATTAGGACAATGCAGGAGAGGGAGTAGAGGGTAGGACGATTATATTGCGGGTACAAGAACGTACCCGCCTGAAAAACAGACGTCCTACGGACGGTGCAGTTGTGAGGTGTGCGTCTTACTTGAAGGTCTGGTGCTGTTGAGAGGAAAGCATTCGACTCTCTTGCTTATTGAACTCTGAATGAAGTAGATAACCTCTCAAACAGGGGATTTCGTCCGCAGGACGTCTGTTTTTCAGACGGGTACGTTCTTGTCTCGTCCTTACCCATAAGTCTGGGACGTGTGGAGCAG
>CAZPZP010000103.1:2086-9328 GCA_964591025.1 uncultured Chthonomonadaceae bacterium | reverse complement strand
TACCCGACTCTTGCAAGAGGTCTATTGTATGGTGAGATGATCTTGGCGTCAAGAGAGGCTCTCCGTTTCTGCGATGCTGCCAAATTCGGAAGTATGTAGAGGGGTGCGAATCAATTTGGGCAGGAATTCGGACGTAACCGTCGAATATACACTCGGACTCGTCCTAATTTTTAATGGAGGCTACACAACACTATGGCGAAACGACAGATCAATATCGCTTTGATAGGCTACCAGTTTATGGGCAAGGCGCACAGCAACGCCTATCGCCAAGTCGGACGCTTTTTCGATCTCGATGTCGAACCCGTAATGAAAGTTCTGGTCGGGCGCACCGAGCAGAAGGTCAAAGCGGCACAGGAACAGTTCGGCTGGCAGGAGTATGCGACCAATTGGGAAGATGTGATCACCCGTGATGACATTGACCTTGTGGACATCGGAACCGCCAACGACACGCACGCCCAAATCGCGATTGCGGCACTGAAAGCGGGCAAGCACGTTTTGTGTGAGAAACCACTGGCGATCACAGTCGCGGACGCTAAAGAGGCATACGAGACGGCGAAATCGAGCGGTCTGATCAACGGAATCTGCCACAACTATCGCAAGGCTCCTGCCGTCGCGCTGGCAAAGCAGATGGTTACGGAGGGCAAATTGGGCGCGATTCGACATTTTCGCGGCACCTATTTGCAGGACTGGATCAACGATCCGTCGATTCCGTTGGTGTGGCGGCTCGATAAAAGTGTGGCAGGAAGCGGTTCGCATGGCGATCTCAACGCACATTTGATTGATACGGCGCGGTTTGTCATGGGCAGTGAGTTCAGCGAAGTCGTAGGAATGGCGGAGACATTTATCAAGAAACGCCCCCTGCTGACGGATACCGAAGGCGGATTAAGCGGCTTCACTGCCAGCGGCGGCGAAATGGGCGACGTAACGGTTGATGACCAAACCGCGTTTCTCGCTCGCTTTACCAACGGTGCAACCGGAACCTTCGAGGCGACACGCCTTGCACCCGGACGCAAAAATTATAATCGCTGGGAGATCAACGGCGAAAAAGGAACCATTGTCTTCAATCTTGAACGCCTGAACGAGTTGGAAGTCTATCTTACCGACGACCCACAGGGCTTACAGGGTTTCCATCTCATTCAAGCCACTGAGTCATTTATGCCGTATATGGCTCCGTATTGGCCCGTCGCCCATATTATCGGGTACGAGCATACCTTTGTTAATATGATGGCAGACTTGTTCCAAGCAATTGGTGCGGGAACGCAGTTTTCGCCGGACTTCCTTGACGGCTATCGCAACCAAATTGTTCTCGACGCCGTAGAGAAATCCGCCGATTCGCGTTCTTGGGTGAGCATTGCGGAATAAATAGGTGGGCGGTTCGGGTTTCGTCGTTCGTCTGCCGAATCAAGACATGAAATCGCTGACGTTTTTTGCTGCGTCTCCGAATGGAACAGTAACACGATACTCACTTCCAATAACGCCCTAATTCTCTCCCTCGCGTGGAAATCTTGATGTCGCTCCTAAAACTCCGTGCCGTGAGGAGTTTTAGGGGCGGCGATTTTATTGGTCTGAAGGTTACCATAGAATACTTGTCACATTTGCAGGATTCAGGGTCTCTGAAAGAGAAATAACAAGGCGAAGATTGCACGGATTTGTGATTGTGCGTGCAATGAGAGTTTTTCGGGGAGATAGAGGAATCGAGCGATGCAATTTTCGACATTAAAAACGGGGGCGATACTGCTCGCTCTTTGCATGAACAAGACAGTTTGGGCGGACGCGCCGAAAGTACCAAAAATTACGGGTTTGCAGGTTCAACCGACGACGTTGACACTGTACGATAGCCGGGATACGCGCTCTGTGGTTGTGACGGGGCAGACGGCGGCGGGCTATGGCGTGGATTTGTCTCCGGTGGCAAAAATCGCGGCGGCGGCTCCCATTGTCAAGATCGAGGAAGACGGGACAATTACGCCGATCAAAGCGGGCAAAACAACATTGACCGTGACGGCGGGAGGATTGTCGGCGACGGTTCTGGTTGTCGTTCAGAGCGTGTCAAATCGCCCGGTAAGTTTTGTGCGCGAAGTGATGCCGGTGTTGAGCAAAACGGGCTGCACGGCAGGAACGTGTCACGGGTCGGCGAAGGGCAAAAACGGATTCAAACTGTCCTTGCGCGGCTACGATCCTGACTTCGATTATCACGCACTGGTTGACGATATGGCGGGGCGGCGGTTCAATCGGGTCGATCCGGATCAGAGCCTGATGCTGCTCAAATCGGGCGGCGGCGTGTCGCACAAGGGCGGAACGGTGATGCCGCCGAAGTCGGCGAACTATCGCCTTGTGCGCCAATGGATCGCGGAGGGCGTGCAGAACGATTCTCGAACGGTGAAAAAGGTCACCAAGATCGAGGTGTTGCCGTCTGTGCCGAATGTAACACTGCCGGGAATGAAGCAGAAAACGCTGGTTATCGCGCACTATGCCGATGGAACCAATCGCGATGTGACTCGCTGGGCGCATTTTACGAGCAGTCTGTCAGAGGTTGTGGCGACAACGCCCGGCGGCAAATTGACGGCGGAACGGCGGGGCGAGGCGTCTCTGCTGGTGCGCTATGAGGGACAATATGCGGCGGCGGGCTTGACTGTTTTGGGCAAAAGAGTTGGCTATCAGTGGCAGCCACAGCCACAGTTGAATTATATTGACAACTTGATTGATGCGAAGTTGAAAAAGTATCAGGCGGTTCCTGCGCCCCTCTGTGATGATGCGACCTTTTTGCGGCGCGTTGCGATTGACTTGACGGGACTGCCGCCGACACCGGAGCAGGTGCGGGCATTTTTGGCGGACAAGACGCCGATGCAGATCAAGCGTACAAAGAAGATCGATGCGCTTCTGGCGTCGCCGGAATACGTGGATCGCTGGACAAATAAATGGGCGGATTTGCTGAGTGCGAACAGCAAGTTTTTGGGCGAAACGGGCGTGCGGAAGTTCCGCAACTGGATTCAGCACGCGGTTGCTACCGATATGCCGTATGACAAATTCGCACGCCAATTGGTGACGGCGTCGGGCGAGGCTTATGAGGCGGCTCCGGCGAATTTCTTCCGAGTCAATCGCACAACGGATATTGCGACCGAGAATGTGACTCAGTTGTTTTTGGGCGTGCGGTTCTCATGCAACAAGTGCCATGATCACCCGTTCGAGAAGTGGACACAGAATCAGTATTATCAGATGGGGGCGTTTTTTGCGCGGGTCGGATTCAAGCCGGGCAGTCGTGGCGGTGATGAGTCGGTGTTTGCCAAAGCGAGCGGTGAAGTACTGCATCCGAAAACCAACTTGGCAGTGATGCCGATGGTTCCGGTGGGCAAAATGCCAAAAACGGCGGCGATGGCGGATCGACGCACACAATTTGTAGATTGGCTGACGGCGGAAGAGAATCCGTTTTTCTCGCGGGCGATGGTGAATCGGGTTTGGAGTTATCTGCTTGGCAAGGGAATCATCGATCCGGTAGACGATATTCGGGCGAGCAATCCGCCGAGCAATCCCGCTTTGCTGGAGGCGTTGAACCGGGATTTTGTGAAAAATGGCTACCGAATAAAGCCGCTGATTCGCACGATTGTGCTGTCGCGAACCTATCAGGCGGCGTTGACAGCGAACAAATGGAACGTGGACGATACGAATAATTTCTCGCACGCGATGCCGCGCCGCTTGGAGGCAGAGCAGTTATTCGACGCGCTGAGTCAGGCAACGGGAACGCGCTCGAAATTTGCGGGAATGCCGGAGGGAACACGGGCGATTCAACTGCCCGATGCGAACGTGGGCGGTGATGCGTTTCTGTCCTTGTTCGGGCGTCCGGCGCGGGAGTCACCCTGCGAGTGCGAGCGAACGAGT
The DNA here is from genome assembly GCA_964591025.1 of uncultured Chthonomonadaceae bacterium. Taxonomy (GTDB): domain Bacteria; phylum Armatimonadota; class Chthonomonadetes; order Chthonomonadales; family Chthonomonadaceae; genus CAZPZP01. Next base: position 5,455 of record CAZPZP010000103.1, on the reverse strand, counting down.
AATGTCAGTTTGGGACAGGCGTTGAACTTGATCAACGGTCCGACAATTTCGGATGCGATTGCGAACCCGAACGGACGCCTTGCGAACTTCATCAAGACGAATCCGACGGACGCGCAATTGGTCGAGGAAGTGTTCTTGGCGGCGTTGTGCCGCAAGCCAACTCCGAAAGAACTTACGAACTCCGTGAGTCACTTAAAAGCATCGGACAGCCGCCTTGAGGGGACTCAGGATATTATGTGGGCATTGATCAACAGTCCGGCGTTTCTGTTCAATCGGTAACCGAAGAGAAAGCAGAGACAGATTTTGTCTCTGCCTTCTCTCGCTCATGTCCAAATTGCTGTTCTCGACGCTTCGTTAATTTTGGAGACAAAGAAGTTGGAAAAGAGGGTACAAAATGTTGGATTATGATCGAATGGAAAAATCTCTGAAGGAACATTTCGCAACGGTGACACCAGAGGAATTTCGGCGAAATCTTGAAAAATCCAATCCTGAATTGTTTACGACGCCGAAAGATCGCTAGCCGGAATTATTTGCGCCTACCCCAGACGGTGCGCCTTGGTTTGTGCGGAACGATGTTAATTTTGTTGGCAATCACATTCGCAAGATCAGAATGGGACGCTATCTCACGCGAGAGGATGTAGCGCGAGCGGCATCAGATTTGGTTACATCAGAGATGCTCAAGCATATTGAGGAAACACCAGATAGATGCTCGGATGTCACATTATTCCAGATGCGGGTCATTGCCCATGTGCTGGATGTATCTGTCTCGGAATTGATAGAGCCTTGACGAATAGGTGAAACGGTTTGCAAAGGGAACCGCTGGTAACAGTGTCAGCGTAAGGCGGAATATCGCAAATTAGCAGGGAGGAGGGAGCCGTAGGTGACCCAGACAATCGAGAATATCAGGCTGTCTTCAGACGAATACCGAAATTTAGAAGAAATTGCTCAATCAAAAGGCGTTGATCCATCGGCAGTCGTTGGGAATTGGATCACTGAAAACATCATTCAATACAGACTTGAGACATTACGGAAAGAGTATCGCGACCTGATTCAAAAAGATTTGCACCGTACTATTACGGAAGCGGAGAGAAGCAGTTTAGAAAAGGTAATTGGGGAAGTGAACGCACTTGAGATGCAAACCGTCGCTTATAAACATTGGGAGCGCAGTGTCGAGGCGATTGATCGGCAGTTTGAAGAGTTGGAGCAGAGAATCAACGCGCTTCCAAATCGTGAGGGATAAACGTGATCTTTGTTCGCAGTTCTCTGCCACAATTTCGCCATTATTCCGAATACCGTGAATATCTTCGCGTAGACTTTCAGAACCGCTGTGCCTACTGTCTTGTCTATGAAGGTCACAAGGGAGGCGAAGCAAACTTCGAGATCGATCATCACCGTCCCAAAGGTGGCAAATATGCGAGACCTGATTTAGAGCATAAGTATATCAATCTCTACTGGGTTTGCCGTGTCTGCAACAGTCGAAAATCAGAAAGTTGGTCAAGCACTGAGGAGAAAGCACAGGGATACCACTTGATTGATCCTTGTGAAGCATGGGGCGATCACGATTTGCATTGGCGGATTCTTCCTAACGGGGAAATTGAGTGGTTGCCTCCTATTGGAGAATATACCATCAAGATGCTTATGTTCGATACAGATAAATGGCTTAAGCACCACTGGCAAAATCTCTTTCGTTGGCAACAACAGAAGGAGAGATTGGAACTCATGCTAACTCAGAAGTCACTTTCACCGGAACGTAATGAGATCGAGCAAGTTATTGAGAGTTTGGAGGAGTTATTGACACCTCTTATTCTTGACAAACCGCGCCGTGCGCGATAAAGTTTTGAGGTTGGAACCGATGACAACAGTGTCGGCGTAAGGCGGAATATGGAAAACAAAAACTTAACACGCCGTTCGATTTTGAGCGGCGTCATTCTCGGCGCGGCGGCGGTCGTATTGGCGGGATGCTCCCCGATTTCTGCCGAGACAACAACGGATAAGACCAAAAAGAAAACAACAGGGAAGACAAAGAAAATGGAACTGCCTAAGACGGAACTCAAAGTGCCGGAAGGAAAAGAGATCGCGACGCTCGCCAATGGGTGTTTCTGGTGTACGGAGGCGATTTTTCAAGATGTAAAGGGTGTGGATAAAGTGGTGTCGGGCTATTCGGGCGGTCATGTGGTGAAGCCATCGTATGAGGCGGTTTGCGACAAAAAAACGGGACACGCTGAAGGCTTGCAGATCACGTTCGACCCGAAAATTGTAAGTTTCAAGCAGTTGCTGGAGATTTTCTTTACAACGCACGACCCGACAACACCGAATCAGCAGGGCAATGATGTCGGTCCGCAGTATCGCTCGGCGATTTTTTATCACTCACCAGAGCAGAAAGAGACATCGCAAGAGGTTATCAAGGAGTTTGATACCAAGAAACTCTACGATGAGCCGATTGTCACGGAAGTCACTCAGTTCTCGAATTTTTATGCGGCGGAAGGTTACCATCAAAATTACTTTAACAACAACGGTTCGCAGCCGTATTGTCGTGTGGTGATTCAGCCTAAAGTGGCGAAATTCCGCGAAACGTGGAAGCATTTGTTGAAACGATAATTCCTTAACTCGGTTCCTCTCCTAAGTTTGGGAGAGGAATTTTTTCTACGCTTATTATGACCTTTGCAGGATTTAGCATCCCAAAAAAAGAAATAGATTGTAATAATATCATGATTGGTTTCAGATGGCTGGCAGCACCACGCTAAACCGTGAAATCAGATTGATCTGTTGAGATTGAATTGCGATTTAGTCTGGTGTTGCCAGATACATAATTTAACATGAAAATAACAAATCTTTATCGTTTTGTCCCCTGAGTGTCTGCTCAAACGTTTACCTATTGAAGCGTGTCACGGGAGTATTGATCGATGAAAGCAAGAATAGACAGTACAACCTATACCCGCCTCGTTCGACTTCTGATGCATAAATACGGGGGGGGGGTAGAAGAGGATATAAAAGATGCAGTCCAAAATGCCATCTTGCAGTGTCTTCTTCTTGAACCCGATTTTCCAACAATCAAGCAAAGCTCGGCGTGGCTTTTTGTTGTTGCAAAAAATCTTCTCACTGATGAATGGCGTCGGCAAAAAAACCGTGAAAGACTGCTATCGTTTGCCTTGGAAGTTTCTGAAGCGTCAGAGGTTATCTTCGATTGGCAAAAAGTAACCATTCTTTCTTCCTTCAATGCTTTGCCCGTTGACGACCAAATTCTTTTGCGCCTCAGAGATGAGGGCTGGCGATGTGATGAGATTGCAATCATCGTAGGCTCTTCCATTGAGGCAGTCAAAAAACGTCTGCAACGCGCACGCAAACGCTTCGCTTATCAACTTTCTTGTC